>NZ_JBFRTQ010000015.1:0-26429 GCF_041474195.1 Vibrio sp. 10N.222.52.C3
ATATTAGATTGGCTACGAATGGAACGAGCAAATATATTAGGGGTATAATGATTTTCTTTGACGATAGCATCAATTTTAAGGCGATTTTCAGCCGAGACATAACCGTCATTAAAGTAACGTGACACGGTCATTGTTGAAATTCCAAGCTGTCTTGAAATCTCCGCCATGGTCATTTTTTTACTCATCACATTTTCCTTCCATAATGTATTATTGCCATATTATCCAATATATTGGCTGACAACAAAGTAAATAAAAACGCTACCTGATGATATA
This sequence comes from Vibrio sp. 10N.222.52.C3, assembly GCF_041474195.1. Taxonomy (NCBI): domain Bacteria; kingdom Pseudomonadati; phylum Pseudomonadota; class Gammaproteobacteria; order Vibrionales; family Vibrionaceae; genus Vibrio; species Vibrio sp. 10N.222.52.C3. The sequence goes on from NZ_JBFRTQ010000015.1 coordinate 274, forward strand.
CACATAGTACTTCAAGTTTATAAGATATTGTCCACTTCTTGACCTGAACTGAATACCCGTAGTTACGGCCTTGCTCGCTCAGGTCTTCAGTGCAACGACTGCTAATTTAAAAATGGGCAGGAGATATCACCGACGTAGCTACAAACAAATATTGGCTATAATTAGTTGCCATTATTGACCTTTATTCAAGGCAAGTTATTGGTTGGTTTATGGGTACGAGAATAAAGGCCTCATTGATCTGTGATGTCTTATCGATGGCTTTATTTCGCCGAGAGTTTCCTGAAACGGTTATTACTCATAGCGAGGTAGTCAGTATTGTTTGAAAGACTATTGAGGCCTCATAAGCACCTATAACCTAAAGCAAAGTATGAGTAGGAAAAGAAATTGCTGGGATATAGAAAAGGGCTAATACGCTTAGGTAATAGCTTCTAACTCGATCAGGTTATCAAGGGCTTCTTGGTCGGTTTTACCACAAATGACAGGGCAAGCTTTGAATTGGTGACATACCTTCGGGCGTGAAGGTTGACCAAATAATTTGCAGAGATCTTGCTCATTTAATTGGATGCAGCGTACCCCAGCAGGCTTACCATTAGGCATTCCAGGAATAGCAGATGTAATACTTGGAGCGATACAGCATGCTCCACAACCTAGGCGACATTCCATCAAATTAAACTCACTAAATAACAGGGTGCGCGATAGTAGCAAAAAATGATGAGAGTGACAGCTGTTGATTGAATCAAAGAATGAACAATTATTATCCTTGAACTTTTTATGGGCTAGCGGTATAACACGCACCCCAGTAAAAGAGTAAGAAGTAATCCTATGACGAATCCATTTTGGCAAGAAAAGACACTAGAACAGATGACCGAGAATGAGTGGGAATCACTTTGCGACGGTTGTGGTAAGTGCTGCCTACATAAACTAATGGATGAAGATAGCGATGAAGTTTACTACACCAATGTGGCGTGTAGCTGGTTAAACGACAAAACATGTTCGTGTAAAGATTACCCGAACCGCTTCACTTCAGGTGAAGAGTGTTTGAAGCTGACTCGTGACAAGATCGATGAGTTTCACTGGCTACCAGACACTTGTGCTTACCGCCTTTTATCAGAATCTAAGCCGATTCCTGAATGGCACCCGTTGATCACCGGATCAAAAACAGAGATGCATGCAGCAGGTGAAAGCGTTCGTAACAAAGTGGTATACGAAATCGATGTTGTCGATTGGGAAGATCACATCTTGAACCACCCGAACCGCTAGTTAACGAAGACTAGTCAATCACCCGAATAAAAAAAAGGCTCACATTTCTGTGAGCCTTTGTCGTATTTAGGAGGGTCCAAATCAATGGACTGTGTCATGGCTAATGTCAAGCAAGCGGTAAGTCTGCAACCACCTGATTGAACGTGATACGAGCATTCTGAGCTTGCTCAGATAACTCGATCTTTTTCGCTTGTGCGGCACTAAGATTACTCTCGGCCTGCTCAAGTGCTTGTTGTAGGTTCTCTGGTAACTCGTGAGTTTCCATTTGTGAACCTTGTTCTAACACATAAGCGCGAATTTCTTTCTTCACTGCGGCAAGTTCTGTGTAAGCAACACGCTCAAGTTCTGCGGCTTCTTGTGCTGCATCTCTTTCTTTCTCAAACTGAGCCAACGCCATACCTTCAGCAGACCAAGGGTCCATGTCTGGCAGTTCTTCGATGTTGATCGTTGGCTCGATATACGCATCTTGATGACGTAGGTCGAGGTTAGTCGCACGAACCGCTGAAATCATCAGCATCACAGAGATAGCAAGCAGTGGTAAGCCACCAACAATCGCCGCCGTTTGTAGCGTACTTAGACCGCCTAAGAACATTAGAATCGTTGGTAAGAACGACAGAGTAAATGCCCAGAACATACGGTTCCAGCGCATTGGCTCTTCGGTCACGTTATTTTGTACAACAGACGCTAGGATGTATGAGATAGAGTCAAATGTTGTTGCCGTGAAAATGATACACAGCATTGTAAATACAGCGATAACCAGCGTGCTCATTGGCAATTGTGCAAGCATCGAGAAGATAGCTTTGGTTGCGCCTTCCGCATTCAAAATGGCAACGACATCTAGCTCACCAGAAAGCTGCAGTGATAGGCCGTAGTTACCTAAGATCATGAAGAACAGGAAACAACCTAGAGAACCAAAGAAGATCGACCCTGACACCATTTGTTTGATGGTTCTGCCGCGAGAGATACGCGCAACAAACAGACCCATACTCGGTGCAAATACTAGCCACCATGCCCAGTAGAAAATCGTCCAGTCTTGTGGGAAGTGAGTGTTTTCGAATGTACCGTAACCACCAAATGGTTCAGCCCACGTTGCCATCACGAAGAAGTTAGACAGTAGACGACCAATTGAGTCTAAGCCTGTTTCTAGCATGAAGATTGTTGGACCCGCGATCAGAACGAAAGCCAACAGACCCATTGCACCCCAGAAGTTGATGTTACTTAGGATCTTGATGCCTTTTTCCAATCCAGCATAAGATGAGTAAGCAAAAATCGCAGTACACACTAAAAGCACCATCACTTGCGTTAGGTTATTTTTAGGTAGACCAAATAGGTGATTCAGACCTTCAGTGATTAGAGGTGCAGCTAAACCTAGTGTTGTTGCAGCGCCGCCTAATAGACCGAAAATGAAAAGGATATCGACGATTTTTCCGGGTACGCCTTTACTGCGGTGTTCACCAAGAACAGGCATTAACGCACTAGAGATCTTTAGAACTGGCTGTTTACGTACATAGAAGAAGTAAGCGATAGGAATTGCAGGGATCAGGTAGATAGACCACGCGATTGGTCCCCAGTGGAACAAACCGTAAGTTGCCGCCCAACGAACCGCTTCTTCGCTGCCAGGTTCTAGTTGGAAAGGCGGTGATTGGTAGTAGTAAGCCCACTCAATACAGCCCCAATACAAGATACTTGCACCGATACCGCCACAAAATAGCATGGCAGCCCATGATGCAGTTTTAAACTCAGGCTCTTCATCGGCTTCGCCCAGTTTAATTTGTCCCATATCACTGAACACAACGTAAACCATAAATGCACAAGCCGCGAGGCCTAGAGCAAGATATAGAAATCCAAGTTGGTCCGTCATGAATGTTTTCGCAACCGCAATCCAGTCTGCACCCTGTGCTGGGAACAAAATGAGCGGGAAAACTATCGTGAGTAGGAGTGCAATAGCACCAAAGAAGGTCGGCTTATCAATAAGCTCAAAAGTGTTTTTCACGAGTATTATTCCATTAAAATGAGAGCGGAATTATGGAATGAACTCGTTTTTTAGACCTAATCGGGTCTATTGTCGTAACGATAAATCGCTTTTATTCTAGAGAATGCGATAGGTTGGCAAGGCTAAATGAGTGCGAGAAGAATACCGCCTACGGTTGCCGCTGCGGACAGGTATTGCCCCGCTGAATAAGAACTATCATCTTCTTCTTCAATCTTATCTGGGTGATCCATACCCAAGGCACCATGAGCGAATGACTCAACTTTATCGGTAACTGTCGCGTTTTCTGCTTCGACTTTCTTCGCTTCTTTATCAATTTCTTTTAGGGCAGATAAGAGTGCTTTGCCTTCATCAGAAAGCCTAACCGTATTTTGCTCAACCTTAAGCGGTGTAGGCTTTTCAGCTTCGTTAGCTGAACTCTTAGCGTTCATCTGCGAAGGCGAATACAGCTGAGTATTACTCGTTCCTACTGGCGTCATATAGCTCTCCTTACCTATCCTTAAATATAGTATCGGCAGAGGTGTGAAAAACTTGTGCAATTAATCATCGATAGTGATGTTTTTTTATTCGCACATTACATTTTCGTCTGCTTGGTTAAATCGTCTATTTACTAAGCAAGTCTTGTGCCGATAAGAATGTTTGATTTTAGATAGAGTTAGGATGAATGACGGGAACGTGATCAAGTTGTGACGATGGGCTAATTATCTAGGATTAGCCCATCGACTCTTTAGCTTAGAAGAGTGGATCAACAGATCCTACTCACACTCTAGGCTAGCGCTACGTTTTGACAGATGCTTGTATGCCTTCATTCTGTTCTCTTTCTTTACAAAGCGAGCCGGCGGCGAAAGCACTTCAAGCTGATAATCACCGCTATCCGATGACATCGCTTCAACCGGGCTGATGATGGCGATTTTTAAATCAGGGTTACGACGTAGAATTGATGCCGCCGTCCCTAAACCACCCTCGGTGTGGAACTTGCCAGCCACGTGAATCACTTGTTTATCAGGGTTTGATGCTAGGTAATCCACAATCGACTCAGCCATGGTTTCGTCCCAGGTAACCTGAGCGGCAAACTGCTTTTCTGTTTGCTCTGGCGTACCGTGATGCATAGAAGCCATGAACTTTTCTTTGTAAGGGCTATCGCCAGTATCCACTTCGGCAGCAATCCATTGGCGTTGCTCGGTCGATAATTGGTCTAGGTAAGGCAATCCTTTACGGCCAATACACTGCACGAATGGCTTTGGTGCATTTGCCGCAATAACATCGACGTCGTTGGCTTTTGCGAACTCAACTAACGCGCGGTAATCACTTTCGTAATTTGGCCAAGCTGCCGCTTGAGACATGAGAATTTGTTCGCCAATTTCGCCGTTTAAGTATTGGTCAAGTGTGGCTTGGTGCTCTCGAGTGAACTGTTCCATTGAAAGCGCAATGTTTGATGTTGCGTTGCGGCGCGCTTTTAAGAAGTCGGTTTGGAAGCGGTGAATGGCAGAATGCGTGTGCCATTCGCCAATTAGAACCACATCAGCGTCAATCAGCTGCTCGGGTAATGCATCGAGAGAAAGTGTTTCGCCTTGTGGAGAAGCGAACTGGTAGTCATAGAATGTGGAAACGGATTCCGTTTGAGCCACTTTTTGAGAAGTGTCTTTTGCAGGTTGACTAGCACAAGCCGTGAGAAGAGTAGCTAATCCGATAAGAATAATACGTTGCATGAAATGCCTCCTTGAAGAACACGCATACTAAAGGAGGCAAGATAAGATTTCAATGCAAACGATAATCAATATCAATTAAATTTGTTTGCGGTACACTCGCAGCATAAAGTCAGCTTCACAGTTGAATTGCTCTGCCTCGGTGAGTTGTAGTTTAAACTCTTCACTCGCCTTCCAAGCAAACGGCGTCATCTGTAGCAGGTCGAATGCATCTGACCCCGATAGTTCCATCATATAGTTTAGTTGCTCTTGATGCTCAAGCGTAAAACCTTCGATCACTTCTGGATCTTCGTCGTGCAAGCGAACGCCATCATAAATTGCATCACGCAGTTGATACAGGTGTCGGCTAGCTGGTGTCACGGTGATCACCACACCATTATCTTTGATGGTGCGTTGTAACTCTTCAGCCTTGCAAGGCGCGTAAATGCGTAGAATTCCGTCTAAGCTGTTTTCAGCAAAGGGTAGGCGATGGCTTGATGCAACTGAGAAGTCGACAGCAGGGTAGCGTTTAGCGGCGTATTTGATAGCAATCTTAGAAATGTCTAGGCCAAAAGTAGCCCCTTTCTTTTCTTGAAGATTCACAGCAATTTCGTTGGTGTAATAACCTTCGCCACAACCAATATCCAATAGGCTAGGCGTCTCTTCTGGTAGATAGCGAGAACACAACGTCACCACCGCTTGGCGCATTGGGTCATAGTGGTTACCTTCAAGGAAGCGACGACGTGCCTGCATCATCTCTTTGTTGTCACCTGGATCTTTTGAGCGTTTGTGGTGCGCAGGCATCAAATTGACGTAGCCTTCTTTCGCTAGGTCGAACTGATGGTTCTTTTCACACTTAAACGTACGATCGTTTTGAGATAAAGGTTGGTGACACAAAGGGCATTGGTAAGTCATGGAGACCTCTAAAGGAGAATAGACAGCGCAAGTGTAACGAGCTAAAACCAAAAAGTAAAAGAGCGACATAAAGCCGCTCAAAAATCGTTTTTTATAACTGTATTTATACGGTTATTGGGCACTAATCACAGTGATCAGTTGGTGGTTTTCACCCGGCCGGAGTGTTTTACCGGCTTCTAGGCTTGGCGCGTGCAGTGTTGATTCTACGCACATCATAGTTAGGTAACCATCGTCTTGCATGTCGCCCATACTTGCAGCGCCTTCTGCCCACGGGTTCCACAGTACTGCAGAGTTATGACCGTGGTTTTCAACTGTTAGCGTGCGATCCAGCTTCTTGTCAGCAACAAAGATTTGCGCTTCTGGTTGCGTGTAAACGCGGTCAATCGTGTCGGTCAGTACCAGTTCAGATCCACCTTGGCAGTTCTTGCCACCTTGCAGGCTATCAATGTACTCAGCACCCATACCAGTGGTGGTTGTGTTGTGGATATCGCCAACGTTTAGGTAAGTGTGTAGTGCACCAGAGAAAGTCCATGGCTGAGAATCAGTGTTCTTCACGTCCAGCGTTACTTTTAGTTGTTCGCCGATCTCAACATTCAAGCGAGCATCAAACTGATGAGGCCATACTGCTAGCGTCTCTTCGCTTGGCTTCAGACCTAAGCTAACAATCACGCCAGCTTCGCTTTCACGGTGTTCAACCAATTGCCATTCACTTGAACGGGCAAAACCATGTGCTGGTGCTGCAATGCGACCAAACCAAGGCCAACATACTGGAATACCACCACGCAGAGCCGTTTTACCATCGAACTTAGCTTGTTGGCTCATCCAAATTAGGTCTTCTTGACCTTGCGGTTGGAATGACACCACATGGCCGCCAAACAGTGAAATCGCTGCGTTTGCTTTATCGTGGATAACGCGAACCAGTTTTACACCTTCGTGTTCAACGATAGTGACGTTGTCAGAAAGTACCGCCAGTGCAGGTAGAGTAGATAAATCCATTACATGATCCTTCTAAGGAAATTGAATTCAAATGCTGACTAGAGTGATGCTTGTGTTTTCATGAGTAACAAGCAGAGTCAGTATTAGAATTGAATTTTGCGTTTGGGCTATCTTGATGAGCTTAGACAGACGCGGTTTAAAAGATAGCAGGCATTAAAAAGGCGACACTAAGGTCGCCTTTTTCAAAGTCTGCTCAAAACAGTCTTCGCTAATGCTTATCTAAAGCGATTTCTAAAAAGAAATTACTTAGAGATGTGAGCGATTAGGTCTAGAACTTTGTTTGAGTAACCGATTTCGTTGTCGTACCAAGATACAACTTTAACGAATTTGTCAGTTAGAGCAACACCAGCTTTAGCATCGAATACTGAAGTTTGAACTTCACCGATGAAATCTTGTGATACTACTTGGTCTTCAGTGTAACCAAGAACGCCAGCCATTTCGCCTTCAGAAGCTTCTTTCATTGCAGCACAAATTTCTTCGTAAGATGCAGCTTCTTTTAGGTTAACTGTTAGGTCAACTACAGATACGTTAGCAGTTGGTACACGGAAAGCCATACCAGTTAGAAGGCCGTTTAGTTCTGGAAGAACAACGCCTACAGCTTTAGCAGCACCAGTTGAAGATGGGATGATGTTTTGAGAAGCACCACGGCCACCGCGCCAGTCTTTAGCAGAAGGGCCATCTACAGTTTTTTGAGTTGCTGTAGTAGCGTGAACTGTAGTCATAAGACCAGACTCAATGCCCCACTTATCGTTAAGTACTTTAGCGATAGGTGCAAGACAGTTAGTAGTACAAGAAGCGTTAGAAACGATGTCTTGACCAGCGTAAGATGCTTGGTTAACGCCCATTACGAACATTGGAGTTGCATCTTTAGAAGGACCAGTAAGAACTACTTTCTTAGCGCCAGCAGTGATGTGCTTACGTGCAGTCTCGTCAGTTAGGAAAAGACCAGTTGCTTCAGCAACTACGTCTACGTCGATAGCATCCCACTTAAGGTCTTCTGGGTTACGCTCAGCTGTAACACGTACAGTTTTACCGTTAACGATTAGGTTACCGCCTTCAACTTCAACAGTACCGTTGAAACGGCCGTGAGTTGAGTCGTACTTAAGCATGTATGCCATGTACTCTACGTCGATTAGATCGTTAATACCTACTACTTCGATGTCTGCACGCTCTTGAGCTGCGCGGAATACGAAACGGCCGATACGGCCAAAACCGTTAATACCTACTTTGATAGTCATTGTAGTTGCTCCACAACTTAATTTCTGATTAAAGATAACTGGTAGTAAAATTACAGAATCCAGTATACATCTGCAATAGATAATCCGACTTAACTTGTTTAATGTCAAAAAAAAGCGACGCTTTTCTTAACAATTGGGTGTAAGTGATTGAAAATTGACCATTGCAAGTGGCTCTGTACCCTTCCAGTTGGGTAAAATACCCCTAAATGATGATTCACTTATGAGTGTATATGTACAATGTTTCCTGGTGAGAAAGTATGTGCTACAAAACGACTCATATGCAAGCCTTTATAGAAAAAAGTAAATATAATAACTGAGAATGTGGAGAGATATTAACGTGATTCAAAAGGGAGGAAATATGATAAAGCCTGATGAATACTGGCGTGAGCGCCTAACGGACGACGAATTTTCAGTGTGTCGTGAGCGTGGTACTGAAGCCCCATATAGCGGCAAGTTACTGCACAACCATAAGACTGGCGTCTATAGCTGCACATGCTGTGAAAGCCCTTTGTTTCTGTCGGATAACAAATATGACTCTGGGTGTGGTTGGCCGAGCTTTGATGCCCCAGTGAATGATGAAGCAGTACGCTATATAGAAGATCTAAGTCACGGAATGAAGCGTGTAGAGATCCGTTGTACCGCCTGTGATAGCCATTTAGGTCACGTTTTTCCAGATGGCCCAAAGACCACAGGTGAACGGTTCTGTGTTAATTCAGTGTCGTTAATTTTCAACAAAAATGACGAAAGTACGAAATAACTTGTAACTATTGTCTAATCCTTACAGGTCGCATTTGTCGATTTAGGAATGCTGAAACGCCCAAGATTTCAGATTTAACTCTAGTACAAATAAAAACAGCTACCAAAAAGGTAGCTGTTTTTATTTGAAAGCAGGTGAATAAGAAGCTTAAGTAAGAACACTATAAATGAAGCGATCAGTAACTCGGGACGATTGAAGGGCTGTAAATTCCATCCTCAATCGCTTCGACGATGTTATCTGCGTCTTTATTTAGCTTCTTATAGGTTGCCTTGTCGAAATGGTACAACACCGTGAGCTCGGCTTCAGAAGCAATCGGCACGTCAAAGTCTTTGGCAACCATTGCCCAAACGTACGCTTTTTCCATATGTCCCAGGCTGTGGTTGATACTGGCCATCGACTTGAAGATTTCAGTGTTGGCTACCGAGCCATTAGAAAGCGTTAGCGCATTATTGAGTAGCTTAAGTGTCTTTATATGATTGCGGGTGGTATAGAAGGTTGCCAAGGCATATTGCATCTCAGCTGTGTTTAACGCTTCAGAGCCTTCTAGTTGTAGGAAACTGCGTCTGGCATTGGTGTCCCCAGTTTGCGACCACAAGAAGTAAAGCGTTTCCGGTGTATCAGATTTCGATAGCTCATCAACAATGCGCTCAGACTCTTCGATACTGTGCATTAAAGAGGTAAAGCGACGCTCTTGCAGCTTAGATTGATCGATCGTTTCGATCTGTGCCGCGAGCTCTAGGCACTTTTTGTAGGCAGTGACTAATTCGAATTCTTTAATTTTGTTGATTTCGGTGGGTTGCTTCTGAACTTCAAATCGATGCCAGATGAGGTCGGTACGTGCGACACGACATTGCCCATCGTTCATGTTCAATTGTTCACACTGAAGACCCGGATTGCTTTGGCACAGTTGATCGGTATTTTTGTTCCCTTCAAGACACCCAACCAGAGTGAAAGGCAATAGGCTAATCGCCAACCATTTCATAATTTTCATATTCCTTCACTTGTGATCAGATGCACTTATTATCGGTCAGGTTCTTGACTCAATTCTGTTACGGGTTATTTTCTGGTGAAAATTGTTAAAACTAAGGCTTTACCATGGATGCAGAACAACTTCTTAGCGCAATGACACCCGAGGTCTACGAACGTTTAACCTACGCAGTTGAAACGGGTAAATGGCCAGAAGGTACGGCGCTCTCAAAAGAACAGCGCGACTCGTGTATGCAAGCGGTTATGTTATACCAATCTAAACATAACTCTGAAGCTCAACATATGACAATTGCAGCTGGTGGTGAGATTAGCTTTAAATCTAAGTCTGAACTAAAGAAACAGTTTAAGTCAGATCAAGAAGACATTGTTAGGGTTAACCCGAATCATTAAGCTTAAATTACAACAAAGGGGTGGCAATGTGCCACCCCTTTTAGTTTAACTCGTTTATTTATAAGCAATAAAACGATTTAGTTCACGTTAAGCCGCCGTTACTTTCATAGAATAACTGGCTTTAACGTGAATCCTTGAACAGGTTATAAGCTCATCTCACCGCGCAATACTTGTTGCATCTGAGCCTTCACTTCTTCGTAGCCTAGGTTTTGGCTTAATAGATAATGCAACTTCGCCAGTGCCGCTTCTGGTGTCATATCGTAACCACTCACCACGCCCGCTTCTGCTAGTGCACAACCTGTCGCGTAACCACCCATGTTGACTTTACCAGCCAAACATTGAGTTAGGTTCACCACAATAACACCGCGCTCTGAGGCATCTTTCAGGTGCTGAAGCAGTTCTGGGTTTTGTGGTGCGTTACCCACACCGAAAGTAAGCAGAATCATCGCGTTAACAGGTTGTAATAGCGTGTTACGGATAACTTCGTGTGAGATGCCTGGGTACATTGTGATTACGCCGATAGGTTGCGGAGTAATGTTATGAACCTTGAAAGCACCTTTAGGTTGTTCGTTTACCTTTACGTTATTGCTAAGTTGGATATTGATACCCGCTTCTAGCAATGGATTCAGGTTTGGAGACGTAAACGCATTGAAGCCATCTGCGTGTGATTTTGTGCTGCGGTTACCACGCATCAACTTGTTGTTGAAGAACAGTGTCACTTCGTTGATAGGGTAGTTTGCGGCAATGTGTAGCGCATTCAGCAGGTTTGCTTGTCCGTCTGAACGAAGCTCTGCTAGTGGGATCTGAGAGCCCGTAACAATCACAGGTTTGCCGAGGTTTTCAAGCATGAAAGACAGTGCAGAGGCAGTGTAAGCCATAGTGTCTGTGCCATGCAGGATAACGAAACCATCGTACTTATCGTAGTTCGCGCGAATGTCATCAGCGATAGTCTGCCAATCAAGTGGCGTCATATCTGAAGAGTCCATTAATGGAGAGTATTCGTGAATGGTGTACTTAGGCATCTCTGGGCGATGGAATTCAGGCATGCCAGCTAGCTGCTTATCCATGAAACCTGCGACTGGAACATAGCCGTGGTCAATAGACTTCTGCATGCCAATTGTGCCGCCGGTGTACGCGATATAGATGTGTTTTCTTTCCATGGCGATTAATACTTAGTGTGATGTAGGGAACAGGGGGGCGATTATAGCGAATTATCATGCAATAAAAAGAGGCACCTCACACAGAGGTACCCCTTAGTCATTGAGTTATTGGCTCAACTTATTGAACTTGGCAATTTAAGCAGAAAGCGTATCGGCCTTGTGGGTCGTTAAAGCTGCCTAACAGCTGGCTATCTTGAGCTAACTGCTGAGTAACAGGCTGTAAACTGCTTGGTATCATCGATTGAATATCTAGGCCTATCGACATCTGAACTTGGTTCATAAATTCTTGAATAAATTGTTCAGTGGCCGAAAGTGGCTCTTCTACCCAGTAGATGTTGTAGCTTTCAAGCTCTGCAAGTGAAGCCGCAGCTGCAACCGCATCATCGAAATCACCAATCTCATCGACTAAGCCTTTCTGAATCGCATCTTGACCTGTCCAAACTCGACCTTGAGCAATCTTGTCGACAGCATCGACTTCCAGACCGCGATTTTCTCCAACTAGGCTGATGAATCGGCGGTATCCGTTTTCAATGCCCATTTGGAACGCGTCTTTCGCGCCATCGCTAAGTCCAGTTGTAATACCAAGACCTGAGAAAGGTGAGGTGCCAACGCCATCAGTGTAAACACCAATATCGTTCAACCCTTTTTCGAAGGTGGTGATAACACTGAAGATACCAATTGAACCCGTTAGTGTGGTTGGCTGAGCTAGGATCTTATCCGCACCCATCGAGATCCAGTAACCACCCGAAGCAGCAAGGCTCGACATCGACACAACAACCGGTTTACCCGCTTGCTTGATCGCTTCTATTTCATTACGGATAACTTCAGAAGCAAAGGCACTGCCACCTGGGCTATCGACACGAAGTACAACCGCTTTCACTTTATCGTCGTTACGTGCTTGGCGCAGTAGGGCTGCTGTGGTATCGCCGCCAACGGTGCCACGTGGTTGCTTGCCATCCATAATTGCGCCGCTCGCTACAATCACGGCAACGTCGTGTGATTCACTAGTCATGTTTGGAAGCATGGTTGTACGGTATTCGTAGTAACCAAACGCGTTGTAGCTGTCTTGGCCGTCACTGCCGAAAACATCGGCAAGCTCTAGTCGAACTTGCTGGCGTGTCGCTAGCTCATCCACTAAGCCAAGTTTCTCGGCCAGTTTTGCAATGTCACCGTCCACAGACTCAAGTGCTTTCAAGAAGGTGTCCATGCTTGGGTTCAGTGTCTTAGCGTCTATTTGACGGTTGTTGCTGACGTCATCAACGTACGCACCCCATAGTTGGCTTAACCAACGAGAAGCGGACTCTTTCGCTGCGTCTGACATGTCATCACGAATGAAAGGCTCAATAGCTGACTTATAAGTGCCCACACGGAACACGTGCGTGTTTACGTCTAGTTTCTCGAACAACGTTTTGTAGTAAAGCGAGTAAGCGCTATAGCCTTTAAGAAGAACCCCACCATCTGGTGATAGGAAGACCTTAGTTGCGTAGCTGGCTAGGTAGTATTGGCTTTGGTTGTAAAAGTCACCCACCGCATAAATCGGTTTGCCTGTTGCTTTGAACTCATTCAATGCTTTAGCAATGTAGCGTAGCTTGGTCAGGTTGGTTTCTGGCAGCTCTTTGAGAGCTAAAACGATACCAGTAACCTTGTCATCGTCTTTTGCGTAGCGAATCGTTTCAACGATATCAAACAGGATGTTCTCTTTTGGAAGGTCTTTGCCAAGTAGTGAACCTGTGACCGAATCCATCGGATTGATATAGCGGCTTTGTTCCACAATAGGGCCAGACAGATTAAGCACTAAAGCCGAATCCTGAGGAACCGTCGGTTGAGCCGTATCTGAATGGAAGTACACAAAGTAGATGATGGCGATACTGAGTAAAAAGACTAGGTTAACCAGCGCAAGACGTACAAACGTAATGAGCTTCCAAATCCCTTTAAAGAACATGCCTATAAATTTGAATATTTTTTTCATTCTGTCTCCGCAGTGAGATCACGTCGCTTTAACAAGCCGTAGTACCATTAATCTCAATAATATGAACTGCTTAGTATCCTACGATAATTCCCAAGCTCAAACTACACCAAGAATTGTTAATCGATATATATTCTCATTAAGTGTAGTCAAATTAAGGGCTTCTGAACGATTAATACCTTCAGCATTATGATCGGTGTTACAAAAATGTAAACGGTTGTTTGAACTTTTGGTAATTGAACTATACTGTGGTCAGACCACAAGGATAAAATAATAGAAGTGATGTCTACCATGTACCCACATTTACTTGAACCACTCGATCTTGGATTTACCCAGTTACGTAACCGTGTATTGATGGGATCAATGCATACAGGTTTAGAAGAAAATAAAGAAGGTCTCCACAAACTCGCCGCGTTTTATGAAGAGCGAGCAAAAGGAGGCGTTGGCCTTATTGTTACCGGTGGTTTCTCTCCTAATTTACGTGGCAGATTAACCCCATTTAGTGCTGAATTCAGTAAAGTGAAGCATGCAAAAGCTCACCAAGTTGTTACCGAGGCCGTGCACAAGCATGGCGGTAAGATTGCCCTTCAGTTGCTGCATGCTGGCCGCTATGCGATGCACCCATTCGCGCAAAGTGCTTCGGGTATTAAAGCGCCAATCGCTAAGTTCGCACCGAGTGAGATGAGCCCTCGTCAGATCAAAAAGACCATCGGTGCCTTTGCCAATAGTGCAGAGCTAGCTCAGGTTGCTGGCTATGACGGTATTGAGATCATGGGCTCTGAAGGTTACTTGATTAACCAATTCATCTGTAAGCGTACCAACATGCGTTACGACGAATGGGGCGGTTCTTATGAGAAGCGCATGCGTTTCCCGCTGGAGATTGTTAAATCGATTCGCGAAGCAGTGGGTGACGACTTCATTATTATTTTCCGACTGTCGATGCTGGATTTGGTTGAGCAAGGCAGCACCTTTGAAGATGTTGTTCTATTGGCTCAAAAGCTGGAAGAAGCAGGCGTGACTATTATCAATACCGGTATCGGTTGGCATGAAGCACGTGTTCCGACTATCGCGACGCAAGTACCACGAGGCGCATTCTCTTGGGTGACGGAAAAAGTGAAACCATACGTGTCGATCCCAGTGGTGACATGTAACCGAATTAATACGCCAGAAGAGGCCGAACGTATTCTTAGCTCTGGGCAGGCTGATATGGTGTCTATGGCGCGTCCATTCTTGGCAGACCCGGATTTTGTTAATAAAGCAGCTCAAGACCAAGCTCAGTTCATCAATACCTGTATCGGTTGTAACCAAGCTTGCCTTGATAACGTGTTTAAAGGTAAACGTGCGAGCTGTTTGGTGAACCCACGCGCTTGTTACGAGACTGAAATTGTTGTTCAGCCAGCGCAAGCGACTAAGACCATTGCGGTTGTCGGCGCAGGCCCAGCCGGTTTAGCCTGTGCAACGACTTTAGCTCAGCGTGGGCATAAGGTTGACTTGATTGAGAAAAATGACCGTATCGGCGGTCAGTTTAGATTGGCAATGCAGATTCCGGGTAAAGAAGAATTCAGAGAAACGATTCGCTACTTTGCTAACCAAATCGACGCATCAGGCGTGAACCTGAAACTGGATACTGAGGCAACGTTTGAGATGTTGTTGAAGTACGATGAAGTCGTGATGGCGGCTGGCGTAGAGCCAAGAAAGCTCGATATTGAGGGCATTGACCAAGAAAACGTGGTCGATTACCAAACCTTGATTCGTGAAAAGACACCAGTAGGCGAAAAGGTCGCGATTGTTGGTGCTGGTGGTATTGGTGTCGATGTGGCAACCATGCTGACAGAACCGACTTCACACAGCCTAGACGATTGGCTGCATGAGTGGGGCATCGATAAGAATATGGAACACCCAGGCGGACTTTACCCTTACCCTGATTCATTCAGCGATAAAACGGTGTGGGTGATGCAGCGTAAAGCGGGTCGTGTTGGTAAAGGTCCGGGCAAAACTACAGGCTGGATTCACAAACGCACACTAGAAAAACGCGGTGTTAATCTACTGGGTGGCGTGAGCTACAACAAGATTGATGACCAAGGTCTGCATATCAGCGTTGGTAAGAAAGAGCAGGTGCTGGATGCTGACTCGGTTATCGTATGTGCAGGTCAGGTGTCAGTTCGTCCATTCGAAGACATGTGGCAAGAGTTTGGTGGCAAACTGCATGTGATAGGCGGCGCCGATTACGCGGGTGAATTGGATGCAGTACGCGCAATTCGTCAAGGTGTTGAGCTAGCGATTAAGTTATAGAATCAGCTATCAAACTGTAATCTTATCAGTAGATATTGTTACTTAATTTGCTGAGTTAGATTTTGAACAAGGCTCCTAAGTCATAGATTTAGGAGCCTTTATTGTTTCTAATCTAGCCTAAATGGACAGCCGTTGAGATTTATTATCGTTTGTATTCTGTGCTAAAGTTCAAGTATACAAATAATAAAGAAATAGTAAGGACTTCAAATGGATGCTTTGGATCTATTGCTCAACAGACGCTCAATCGCAAAACTCTCTGATCCGGCACCTGAAGGTGTGGCGTTAGAAAACATCATCAAAGCAGGGCTGCGTGCTCCAGACCACGGTGCACTAACACCATGGCGCTTTGTTATCGCGCAAGGTTCAGGCCTACAAAAGCTTTCAGACATCTTGGTGCGCGCCGCTGAAGCGGATGACAGCGAAGAAGCGGTTATCGAGAAAGTAAAAAAAGCGCCGTTCCGAGCTCCGATGGTGATTACTGTGATTGCCAAAGTAACTGAGCACGAGAAAGTGCCTGCTATCGAACAACATCTGTCTGCGGGTTGTGCTGCACAGGCGATGCAAATGGCCGCAGTCGCACAAGGTTTCCAAGGCTTTTGGCGCTCAGGTAAATGGATGTTCCACCCAGAAGTACACCAAGCATTTGGCCTAGAAGGCGACGATGAAATTGTTGGCTTCCTATACCTAGGCACTCCAGGCTGTACACCAATGAAAGTGCCAGAGCGCGACTTCTCTAAGTTCGTTGAGTTTTTATAAAGAAAGCTGAAGCTTGAATAGTGGAATGCTAACTGTATAAACAACCAGTTTTTCTTGATTTATTAGAGCCACATTAGATAATGTGGCTCTAATTGTTTGTAGCATCTGGAAAAACATGTCTCGCCTTATTATTGCTGAAAAACCAAGCCTCGGCCGCGCGATCGCCGCTGCACTACCTAATCCACAAAAGAAAGACCAAGGGTTTATCAAATGTGGCAATGGGGATGTGGTGACTTGGTGTATTGGACACTTATTGGAGCAGGTTGAGCCGGATGCTTATGACGACCGTTATAAGAAGTGGAATTTAGCCGATCTTCCTATCGTGCCGGAGCAATGGCAGCTAAGACCGCGTAAGACTTCAAGCAAACAGCTCACGGTGATCCGAAAGCTATTGAAGGACGCCACTCAAATTGTTCACGCCGGAGACCCGGATAGAGAAGGGCAGTTGCTGGTTGATGAAGTGATTGATTACTGCAAAGTCTCTAAGGCTAAGAAAGAGTCGATGGACAGGCTACTGATCAGCGACTTGAACTTACCTGCCGTAAAACGTGCACTTTCTCAAATGCGCAGCAACCGTGACTTTATTCCGCTTTCTATTTCCGCATTAGCGCGCTCTAGAGCCGATTGGCTGTATGGCATGAACATGACTCGTGCTTATACCTTACTCGGTCAAAAGGCTGGCTACCAAGGTGTGTTGTCGGTCGGGCGAGTACAAACGCCTGTACTTGGTTTGGTGGTAAGGCGCGATGAAGAGATCGAAAACTTTATTCCGAAAGATTACTTCACTTTGCACGCTTTGATCCCTTATCAAAATCACGGCCAGAGCTTTGATATTCGTGCGCGTTGGAAGCCAAGCGAAGCATGTAAACCATGGCAAGATGAAGAAGGGCGCGTGCTCAATCGAAAGCTGGTTGAGAATGTGGCTAACCGAATTGCGAATCAACCCGCGACGGTGACGGAATCAGAGCAAAAGCAAAGTAAACAAGCTGCGCCACTGCCTTACTCGCTGTCAGCCTTGCAGATTGATGCGTCTAAGCGTTTTGGTATGAGTGCTCAACAGGTGTTAGATACGTGTCAGTCATTGTACGAGAAACACAAACTCATCACTTACCCACGTTCTGATAGCCGCTATCTACCTAAAGAGCACTACTCGCAGCGAGAATCGATCGTTGATGCTATCGCTAACAATGCGAAAGAGCTGCAAAGTGGCGCTCAAGGTGCGGACCTTTCTCTTAAATCAAAAGCATGGAACGACAGTAAGGTCGATGCTCACCACGCGATTATTCCTACTCCGAAGAAGTCATCGGTGAACGGCCTGTCTGCCAACGAGATGAAAATCTATCAGCAAATCGCTCGTCAGTATCTAATGCAGTTTTACCCACCTGCGGTTTTTGCTGATGCTAAGCTGGTCTTTGATATCGCTGGTGGCGTGTTCATCGCAAAAGGGCGTCAGCTTATCAACCCGGGTTGGAAGGTGTTGATGGGTAAAACGGATACCGAAGAAAAAGGGGATGGCACGGATACGGTTCCTCCATTGGATAAAGGTACGGTGTTGACGTGCCGTGAAGGCGTGATTGGTGATAAGAAAACTGAGCCACCAAAACACTTCACGGAAGCGACATTGCTTCAAGCGATGACAGGTATCGCGCGTTTTGTTGCGAACAAAGATCTCAAAGCCATTTTGAAAGAAACCGATGGCCTTGGCACAGAAGCCACCCGTGCGGGTATTCTCGATACTTTATTCAAAAGGCAGCTGCTAACGCGCCAAGGTAAGAGTATTCACAGTAGCCCTGCGGGCAGAGGCTTGATTCATGCCTTACCTGAGGATTCTACCTTTCCAGACATGACAGCGCACTGGGAGCACCAGTTGCAAGGCATGGCAGAACGCAATCAAGCGTATCAACCTTTTATGCAAGCGCTAGAAAGCAAGATTGATGGTTTAATGGGTAAAGTAAAAACGGGAGAAGTTCCTGAATCACTCCGCCACCTTCCTAAAGTCGAAAGACCAGCGTTTAAACGTCGTAAAGGCGGTGGGGCGAAGAAGTCTTACGCCAAGACAGGTACGTATGCTAAGAAAGGTACTTCCGCTAAAAAGAGCACTAAAAGCTAAGACTTATTGAGGTTAGGATTAGCGACCGACTTTACGGCCACAACGTTTAAACAGTTGCTGCCAATAGTCAACATGGCGACGAGTGGATGATCGAAAGGCTTGATGTGCATCTTGGATGGGAAAGTAATAACTGTGCAGTTCAGGTTGCGCGTCAAACATTCCTAGTTGCGGGGCTATGTGCTGATAGTAGCCATCCAGTTGCGCCATGTAAGGCTGAACCTTACCTATGTATTGTTGCTCGAACACATTGTTGAGATAGCGGAACTTAGTGGTGTCTCGTTGTTTACCACAGATGATCTTGTCATCAAAAGTTGTCAGCTGTTTGGTGATGGTATCAAGCTCAACTGACGCCCGAGCGAGCGAGTAGTATAAATCCCCAAGGGTCGAACTCTTCTCTAATACTTCTTGAACCTCAGTGGTTTTGCCGGAAACGAGCGATGTGTTTAACGCTTGATTGATGTGTTCTAACGCATCACTGGTTTGTCGTACCTGATCGCCTATATCAGCGCGTAACCACTGACTACCCCGCATTTGTGACTGCATAGCATCGCTGGCATAGATGAGATTCCATTGATGCAGTGGAAACTGTGCGAGTTTCTGTTGCTCAATTTCTCTTAGTAATTCTACGATCTCTGGGTCTAATTCATTACTGGATAAACATTTGCCCACGCCTTCAAGTAGCGCGACTTGATAATCGTAATTACGAAACTCATCCGCGACCTTGCCCAGAACCGAATTTCTTTCTGCAATCAGATTGAACAATCCACACTGACGAAGCTGGTAGCTGTCGATGAGGCCGATAGAGAGTGAGGGCACGTCAAGCAGCAGTTCTCGTTTTCTCGGTAGGCTTTCAAATTCCCATTCCTCTATTATCTCGTCAGCATCTTGTACTCTGGCTATCTTTGTTTGATAGTCGTCGAACAAGTCGCCGGGGCCATCACTGAAACAGCCAGCTAGCATCACTGTTAGACAAAACAGCGTTGAGTGCTTAACTAGGTTTGAGAGATGCCCTGCATTCATCTGTGGATTACCAGTCAATTTCGCTGCCATCCAAATTGAAGAAGTGACCACTCACTTCGGTATTCGCTGACTCGATGACTTCAATCAGGCCGGAAGCTGAAGTGTCGGTGTCGATCAGAGCATTAGGGCCACCCATTTCAGTCTGCACCCAACCTGGATGCAGTGCTAACACCGTAAAGCCATCATCGGTTAAGTCGTTGCTTAGGCTCTTCACCACGGAGTTTAGAGCGGCTTTAGAGGAGCGATAGATGTAACCGCCGCCTGAGGTGTTCTCTGACATACTGCCGACTCTAGAGGATAAACAAGCGACCTTTTTGATATGGCTGTCTTCTAATAAAGGCAATAGCGTTTCGACAAGTTTCAGCGGAGCAATGGTGTTGACTTCGAATACACGACGCCACTCTTCAACATCGGTATTACCCAGCCCATAGCCTTTTGGACCATAGTAGCCAGCGTTGTTGATCAAGATATCAATCGACTCTATTTGCGAAGGGAGTTGGCTTACTGCTTGGTAATCGGTTATCTCTAATTGAATGCAGGTAAGGTTGGTGTTGTGGTCTGCGAGTGAGAGCAGTTCTTTTGCTGAATGGGTATCACGATAAGTCGCGTACACCTTGTGGTTACCTTCCAAGTATTGTCGAGTCAGGCTTAAGCCAATGCCGCGGTTCGCTCCAGTAATAAAAATAACGCTCATGGTGATTCCTTTTCAGTTCAATTAGTTAAGTTTGATGGCTTAACACGAGAAAATCAACGCTCCACCAACTGGCCATTAGCATTCCTACAAAAATCATTACTGCTGCCGCTGAGCCGCAGATCACCCCAAAGATGAGTATTACGTTTTTCATTGTTATCTCTTTTCTTTAATTAATGGTAGCGATAATCATTATCATTAATTAGGGTTGTCGCCAAGTCTGAGACTGTTATGATTTTGAGAAAGATACGCAATTAGCCTGATTATGATTCCTTTAATTTACCACCCAATCTATTCGCAGTTACCTTTACCAGAAGGTCACCGTTACCCAATTAACAAATATCAGTTGTTGCATAGTGCTGTTGAGGCGCTGATAGATAGTGAACCTCGATGGAAGAGCAAGTTTGAAGTGTGCCAACCAATGCCTGTTTCGATAGAACAAGTAAAGCAGGTACACGATAGTGAATATGTCGATTTGCTTGTATCTGGTAATTTGCCTGCAGCAAAGATGAGACGCATCGGTTTCCCTTGGAGTGAGCAACTTATCGAAAGAACACTCTACTCAAGTGGTGGAACCTGCTTGGCCGCTGAAATGGCAATAGAGAGTGGTTTAGCGATTCATTTGAGTGGTGGTTATCATCACGCGCATCATGATTTTGGCAGTGGTTTTTGTTTGTTGAACGATTTGGTCTTAGCGGCAAAACACGCGCTGACCTTTGAACATATCGATAAAGTGCTGATCGTTGATAGCGACGTTCATCATGGTGATGGCACAGCAACTCTTTGCCAAGAGAACGACGACATCATTACTCTGTCGTTCCACTGCGACAAAAACTTCCCTGCACGAAAACCGCTATCTGATTTAGATGTGTCGTTAAGTCGTGAAACAGAGGATGAAGAGTTCTTACGTTGTTTTGAACAAGTCACTAAGTTAGCGATTGCTCACCATCAACCTGATCTGATTATTTATGATGCGGGGATCGATATCCATCAAGACGATGAACTGGGTTATTTGAATGTCTCGACACAAGGGATATTTGAACGCGACTGTTTCATGATTGAATTAGCGAGATCAGAGTCTATTCCGATGGCCAGCGTAGTCGGTGGCGGATACCGCACTCAACACCAAGATCTGGTGCCGATTCACATGCAACTGTTAAAAGCGGCTTATCATGTTTACAGTTAGCCTCTCAAATTGGCGCCTGATAGCTCATTGAAATGATGGTGTGAAATAAGCGCATATTGCACCATAAAAGACACAGCTGCACCATTATGGATCATTTAAAGTTCTTTTTTATTAATTAGTTACGTATTTGTGTGATTAATTGTGGTCTGTAAATTGCTTTACCCATGTGTCTATAAAAACACAAGGGATAAAAATGAACCTGACGGACAAGGAACGTAGTTGGCTTAATTGGTTTGGCGCAACAGGAAAACTGGCTATGCGCAGAGCTTGTTTCCTCAATAGAAGTAGGACGGAAGAGCTTGAACAAGCTTTTGAAAGTATTGCTCACACGCGAGTTCAACTTCTGCATAATTGGGTCAAGAATCAATGGGATTTTTTAGAAGACTCTGCGGTTTATTTAGCAAGTCGAACGGAAGAACAAGCTCAGGGGACGTTAGCTAGTCTTCTTAAACGCAGTACGGATTTTTCTGAGTTGGCGATCGTCGATGCCAAGGGGATCGCACAAGCATCGAGTTATCATGAACATATAGGGGTTACTCTTGGAGACAAGAAGGCTTTAGTTGAAGGGGCTTCAAAGCGTTATCTTCATGGGCCGTATATGGATCCACGCACGTTGAACGTAGGGGCCTCGAGTTCATCGTTTCATGACCAAGTGACGTTGATGTTTTATGTCCCCTTTTCTCGGGATGAAGGGCCACAACAATTCTTATGTGGTCGTGTTCCAAATGATGTTATTGGTGACATTATTCAGAGAGAAGCGGGGCATATTTATAGCGAGTCGGGTGATAACTATATCTTTATGGTCGACTCCATTCATGATCCTCATACTCAGCCGGGTGTTGCGCTCTCTCGTTCTCGCTTTGAAGATAATACCTTTTCACACGGCGAGAACTTAAAGCAAGGGATTCATACTGATTGGGGAACGGTTAAGATTCAGCACCACACCGAATTTGAGATTCGCTTTACAGACCCAGCCACTAATCAGCTTCACCCAGGCGTGAGAGAAACCATTAAAAATGGCAGTAACCTGTTTATAGATTATCCCGGGTATTCCGACTATCGCCACATACCCGTTATTGGCAAAGGTATCACCTTTCAATTGGATGGTTCACCAGATACCTTTGGCATGATGTGTGAGTCCGATTTAGAAGAGGTCTACAGAGACCGAAGTCTAAGTTATACCTTATCTAAGCACTTCATCAGCTGCATGCTACTGCCTCTATTTGTTCCATTACTGTTTGCCAACCTTTATACACTCACACCTTTTATACAGAGTGGCATTATGTTCGCTTGCGCGTTGCTTTCATTGGGCTTATTCCGTTTAGTTAGCGCTAAACCACTAGCGAAGAAGATTCACGAAATGACCGGGGTAATGCAGACCTTAGCCGAAGGTGATGGCAACTTAAGTCGGAGACTAGATCCCACCACATTCAGTCATAATGAACTTGGCAACCTAGGGCGCTGGACTAACAGTTTTATCGACAATTTAGATAACACGGTGAGTGAGTTGATCCATGCGAGTCACGAAGTTAGAGAGGTTTCGGAATCGATGTTTCGTCGCAGTGTCGTGATGAAGCAAACCAGTGATGATGCATCACAAGCGTTGAGCAATATGCTTCAGTTGAGTCAGTATCAACAGAGCGAAATTACTCATGCGAGTGTCTCAGCAACGCAAATGGACACGGTGATGAAACAAGCCGTCCTGAGCGCAGAGAAGGAGTACAATCAGTCCGTCGAAGGCATGGAGATTGTTCGCAATATCGTAGAAAGCTCGGCGCATAGCGTGAATGAGGTGAATAATGAAATGACTAAGGTGTCTGACATTATAGATATCATTACTGACATTACCGCGCAGACTAACCTTTTGGCCTTGAATGCGGCCATTGAGTCGGCAAGAGCAGGTGAACACGGGAGAGGGTTCTCTGTCGTCGCTTCTGAAGTAAGAACTCTGGCTGACCGAACTTCACAAGCTGCTAACCATATTAGTGACCTAATGAAAGAGCTGCATAGTAAGTCTCGCAGTGCTGTTGAGTCCATGGAGCGAGGTGTCGAGAATGTGAGTAAAGGAAACTTAACAGTCGACTCAAATGCTCGCAGTGAGCAAATTCAATCAGCGGTGAGTGACCTCTTTACCACGATGTCTAACTTAGATGAAAACAGTCAGAAAAATGGACAAACGGCAGATAAAGCCCAACGTTCAATATCTGACTTACAACTGTCTACTAAGCAACTCGCACGTCGAGTGTCCTTGATGGGCAATGCATTGAGCCGTTTAGACCAATTGATTGGGCGTTTTGAAGTGAGCCGAAAGGTGGCGTAGTGGAAAATACGTAAGTTCTTTACGCAAACGCCAGATACAAAAAAGCCGCTGATTTCTCAGCGGCTTTCTTTAAAGTGGTGGAGGGATAGGGATTTGAACCCCATATCCAACACAAGAAATTAAATAAAACCGTTTTATAACAATACCTTAAAGCAAGGTGTTATAGTCACTTAAAACAATTGTATAATGCAATTGACTATATCGTTTATTGTAAGAATGTCAATTAGTTAATCGCTATAGTGAACCTTAGAAAACCATGCTCCCACAAAATCATGATCTTCATACCCTGGAATATTAGCCAATACGCACTCTAAGTTTTTGCAGCTTGACTTTGATAAAGCAAAGCAAACCATTTGAGTCCCACTCTTCCAAATCAACTTGATTAGCTTCTCAAGCCGTTTACTTATCTTGTCAGACTGAATATATCTCGCACACTCCAAATCTCGTCTTAACTTTGGGTCATCTAATGCTTTAATATTGTAGACTTTTCCTAGTTTTTCTAGTCCTAGAGTGGATAAATCAACCACATCGAGAATATACATTTTCTCATCTCGGAAAAAGAAAAGTATCGAAAGGTTAAGGTCAAATGCATGAATTTGGTAAATATGACGATGTGTCGATATTAACTCTTTGATTTGACTTACAAAGTCAGTTTGCAAAATTAAAGGACAGAAGTGTGGTTCAGTGTTCGATAGGACTGAGTAAAACATGCGAAGCTGATTTTCACTGAATTTTCCGAATTTTCGATGAACTATCGTATGTAATTGTTCTCGAAAAACTACTGAAGTACTTAAACTAGTTAGCGAACGTCGTTGTAGAAAGCTATCAACCGCTTTGTTTAAATCTTTACTGGTTACAACTGTCGATGCAAAAGGAGAAATGGGTTGTATGTATGATGTAGTCATTGTTTATTTTCCATTATGTCCCACAACATTTTGAATGTGTGTCGCTCACAAAATCAAAAGTTACAGAACAATGAAAATACTAAACAGATTTTTAAAGGGACACGTATTGTTTCACTTTAGCGACAAAAGTAGGCTCTCCCAGAGCCTTGATTAGGCTATACGACGCACTTAAATACGTCAAGCTATAATGTTACCTTTCTCTTTTAAAACAATTATTTAAGTTATAATAATTCTATTTCTCTTGCTCATAAATCACTTGCACTTCTCGTGTTTATACCTCATGTTGTATTCCGATTTATGATAGCCAACCCAACTGAGTATTGTTATGGACGAATATTTTAACGGATGGTTCAATCGAGAACGCCAAAAACAGCGAGAAAGCATTGTTAATGAAAACCATTTCTTAACTTTATCAGAGTTTAGCTCTTCAGTTGGGCTGTTAGAAAAGCATGTCATACATCATTGTAAGAAATGCGAATTACTTTTTATTAAAGATGAGGCGGGAGGGATATGGCTCCCGACCTGTCAGGTTATTGATGGCACACTAAATGAGTTAATGATGTCGTCAATTAAGCGTATAGCATCAAAGTTTGATGCTATTGATGCGCTTGACTTTATAACCGATAAAAAAAGTGACGGTTTAGTATTACATCATTTTTTAGTGAGTGATTTATCTATTCAGCGTTGTAAAACACCAGAAGACCTTATTAAAATTGGATTAGAATTAGATCGTTTAAGTGTACGATTCCATGGAAGTTTGGTGGATGCGGTGTCACAAAATAATGAAGCAGCGGTTGAAGCTTTCATACAAGATGTACTAACTGGAAGACAGCGCTCAGTCAAGACCACGACCGTTGATATTGATGTGTAATGTTATGACTATTATTCCATTTTCTCTCTGTTAGATGTGAGACAGTTTGTTAATTTGAGATATCAAACTGTCGCTTACACCTTCATTTATTGCACTTAAAAGCGCTTTCCCTGTAAATGCTTTAAGTCTATCGTCTGTCGCAACGTCTCCGCAGATAAACCAAGTCGCATTTAAAGCATTGGCGTGAGCTAACATTAGACGCACGGGATCTCTATCATCAAGCCTAACTTTATAGGTCAAATCAACAAACGCTGCTAATTGATTTTCAGTAAATACAGTATGCTTAATTAACAATTCACGCGTGAATCGTTCTCCAGTCGGGTACAAAAGAAAGCCTACACTGTTTGCTGCATCAGCCAAACGCTGTGCACCTTTTCTATCGGGTGTCACATTTTTCATTAGCAAATCAGTATTGCTTAAAAATGGCTGTAACTCATAAATACGACGAACGTCATCGTTTTGATTTAAATAGTTCGAAGAGTAAAGAAGAGAGCGCGGGTCAAAATATAAAATGTTCATTGGTTCTACCGAAAGTGATTTTATGCTCTATCTATAAGTACACCATAATGCACTTATAGGTCATCTCGATTGAAAGCATGGCTAAAAGTCCATTAAAGTGGACTTTTAGATTTTAAGTGACTGATTAATATTAAAATATATC
>NZ_JBFRTQ010000016.1:0-36525 GCF_041474195.1 Vibrio sp. 10N.222.52.C3
GCAGTGCTAAAAAAGATATTACAGTGACCGTTCATGGCACCAATGATGCTCCCGTCGCATCGGCTGAAGTGCGTTTAGCGAATGGCTTGGAAGATACCCAAATAGTCCTCACCCCAGCACAGCTACTGGCCAATTCTAGCGATGTTGACGACAACGATATTGGCAAATTATCCATTGAAAACCTACAGGCTGACCATGGTGCTATTGCGTTAAATGGCGATGGCACCTTTACCTTTACGCCAGAAAAAGACTATAACGGCGATGTCCATTTTAGCTATGACGTCAAAGATGCCCACGGTGGTGTGACCCACACCGGTGCATCAACAACACTCTCGGCAGTTGGCGATGCTGCGATCTTCGCCGGAGATAAAAGCGGTCAAATAACAGAAGATCGCCACATACAAGGTGATGCCCAACATACGATATTTGTCACTGGCGTGTTGAATGTTATCGATCCTGATGCCGGTGAAGATCATTTTTACGACACTCGTAATGCCCATGCGATCAGTGATCCCTATGGCGGTCACCTGACCATTGGAAAAGCCGGTGATTGGGCTTATTCGGTTCCCAATGCCAATATTCAACACTTAGCGGCAGGGCAAGTCGAGCAGGTTCAATATGAAGTAACGACTGCTGGCGGTGATAAGCAGGTTATTACCCTCTATGTCCATGGTACTAATGATAAACCAATAATTTCTGAAGTTATCGCAGGTGCACATAACATTGATGAAGATGCTGCAAATGCGACCTCTGGGCAAATTATTATCAGTGATGTTGATCATAGCGATCAACATGCTGTAAGCATTGACTCACAGCATCCACCACAATATGGCTCTGTCAGTTATAACAACAATAGCCAAACTTGGGTTTACACCCTCAATAATAATAATGCCAAAGTAAATGCATTAAATGATGGTGATAAGTTAACGGATAAATTTTCAATATTAGTGGATGATGGCCATGGAGGTGTCACCCAACAAGAGATCGAAATGAGTATTAATGGTCACAGCGATATTCCCCCTATGCCGACTTTGGTTGCACCAGCACAAATATCGGGTAGTGCTGGACATCAAGATTTACATGCCTCAATCGGTTTCCCTCCGATTATTCACCAAGGAACGCCTACGCCGATGACAGGCTGGGGAATATCAGATCACCACGGACATTCTCTCACTGCATTACACGGTCAATTTGGTACTTTGCATGTCAATCCTGCAACGGGAGAGTTGAGTTACGATTACCAACAACCTTCATCAGGCGTCGTTAAGACACATACAGGAGGCTCTTACGGTAATGGTACAGACGAAACCGACTCCTTTGTTTTGACGTTAGGGGGTAATCAAAATTCACAAGTCGCGGTGCACCTACATTTGCACTCGCAATCCGTCCATGGAAACAGCGGACATCACATTGACCAAACCACACTAACTGGCATGGATTTATCGCCAATCGCTCCACCACCTCCTCCAGCACCCGGCATGAGCCAAGCGGATGAACCGGATGCCTCTTTCAGCACCCCTGATGAAGTTACTCTTAATTTTGATGAGGTGACGGCAAACCTAGAACATACAGCGATAGGCGAACACGAACAGCGTTCTGGTGCCCATGCTTACCTAGACGCTCTGGGTATTAATGCTGACTCGCCGTCTATAGATTCACCGTCACACAATGTACCAGTAGCGCATGATATCGATATCATTTTCAGTGATGCCGAGAGTGCTTATGGGGCTGAGCAAACTGACGACAGTATGAGTGACGCACTGTCTCACCATACCGAAAGCCCATCTTTTGATGATTCTTTACACCATCATAATGATATTGACGGATTGCCTGACATAGACCCAAATAACTAGAACATCACCCCTTCGGTTAGATAAAAAAAGGAGCACGGCATGTGCTCCTTTTTTATGCAAGCCAGAGTGGAGGACTTTACCTCTCTCCAAACGCCACGCTAACATTGGTATAAATCGGTTTCCATAAGTATTGGAACACCGACTTCTCGCCAGTTGTGATGTCTACTTCACCCGTCATACCCGGCAGTATGGAAAAGCTTTCAGGGTTATCACGGAAGTAAGGCGTATCAACCGACACTACAACTTCATAATAGATCTCGCCACGTTCGCTTTGACTTGTGGTCGGTGAAATACTCTCTACCGCCCCTTTTAAAGCCCCAAAGCGGCTGTAATCAAACGCATCAATCTTGACTCGAGTGGGCTGCCCAACACTCACAAAACCAATATCTCTTGGGGACAAACGTGCTTTGAAGTCAGCGTTCCCTCCGACAGGCACAATTTCAACTACCGTGCCACCCGGCTGAATAACACCACCATCCTGCGTGCTTGGTATGCTTTGCACCAAGCCTTGTAGCGGTGACACTAACATAGTGTTCGTCAATTTAGCTTGGCTTGAACGAACTCTAGCATTCAATGCTGATAAGTCAGATACGGCTTTAGAACGATCATCGCTCACTTTAGCTTTCGCTTCCGCCAGAAGCTGTATGATTTTTTGGTCATTACTGTCAGCTTGTCTAATCAATACCGACTTCTTACCACGAGCTTCTTCGATTTTCTGTTCGATACTGGCCAATTTTTGTCGCATTTCAAGCACACGTAAACGTGAAATGTTACCCGCTTTATAACCCTTCTCCAGTATGTTCAACTCTTGCTTAGTCGCATTTAACTCTTTCTCATAACTCGGCAAGGCCTTTTCTACGCTACGAAGCTGCTCTGCAATTTGCTCGCTCTCTTTCTCAAGCACCACACGCTTTTGGAAGTAGAGGGCTTTTTGCGCGTTCAGCTGCGCTTTTTGCTGGCTGACGATCTCTGGGTAATCGACCTCAAACTCAGCAAGGTTAGGCTCACGTTGCTCAAGCAGCGCATTCATACGTTCCACACTGGCTAGAAGCGTCACTTGTTGGGACTTTAGCTCTTCAAGGGCGGTACGCTGGAAAGTGGCATCAAACTCAACAAGCGGCTGGCCTTTCTCTACCAACTGGCCTTCTTTAACAAGAATTTGCTTTAACTTACCGCCAATCGCACTTTGTAATACTTGCTTCTCGCCTTCCGGAATCACAGCACCTTTGGCTTTGGCGATTTCATCAACTTGAGTGACTACAGACCAAGTGGCAAAAGCAATAACACATAAGGCAACCGACCATGTGGCCAGCGCCAATGTACGAGCCGTATTTTGTGATTCAACAAGCTCACCGTAGCGCTTGCCCTTCTCGATAGATTGTTTAGTCATTAGCGACTCCTTGCTTAGACTCTGATTGTTCTTGTTGGGCTGCATTTTGTTGAGCAGACGCCTCTTGAGTTGACGGCTGTAGCTCTTGAGATAACGGTTGCTCAGATAACTGCGGTTCTTGAGAAGCTTGAGGCTCTGAAGGCTGTTCCTGCTTCGAAGACTGCTCCGGCTCTAATGGACCGGCATAAACCACTGCACCTTCATTTAATACCACCACTTTATCGGCAAGCTTGATTAAATCCGGATCGTGGGACGTGTAAATCACCGTTGCTTTTCCTTTTTTCGACTGCACAAACTCACCAAATATACGTTTAGCATTTGGGTGAGCATCAGGCACAGGATTATCCATTAAGAACATTGGGTAGTCATAAACCAGCGCTTTTGCATCAATTAGGATCTGCGCGACGCTGCCAGACAACATGTCAAAAAGGCTGTCCGGCTGAATACTGCTGATGGAAGTATCGAGCCCACCTGATAATGTCTCGAACCAACGCTTTCCGCCGACCATTTCAATTGCAGAGATCATTTTCTGATCTTCGACTTTGTGACCGTCGTTTAGCCACTCTCGAATACTCAGCGTAAGCAAATCAGGATATGCGGCTCGAATGAAACACCAGTGGCGATAAAGCTGCGGGTCGTATTGAACGAGGTTAACGCCTTCAAGCTCGACCATGCCATTTTGGATAGGCTGCAAGCCAGACAGCACTTCAATTAATGTTGATTTACCGCTCCCAGAAGGGCCGGTAATCGCGACAACTTCACCGGCTTCAATATCAAAACTCACACCATTCAAAGCGGGGCGACTCTGTTTGGGATAGCGCAGCGTCACTTGGTCTAATTTCAAGTTAGGCGCTACCACGGGTAACGGGTGATGCTGGTAACTGAATTCACGCTCAGACGGCTGAGACAAAATACGGTTCACTTGCAGCTTGGATTGATTAAAGCTATTAAAACGCATCGCGCTGTTTGCCAACACCTGAGCAGGACCTGTCACCTTAGATATCAACATCATTGAAGCAATCAAACCACCGGGCGTCATCACTTGTTCAAAAATAAGTCCTATGCCTAACCCCATCACGGCGAGTGTCGAGCCCACACCAATGAAATAGTAAATCGAGGTGTACCGACTCTGGAGAACCGATTGATTAAAGGTCACTGTTGAAGCAAGAAGATTGGCTTTTTTGAAACGTTGAATCCAGTGCTCTGAGAATCCAGCACTGCGAATAAAGGCAAGCTTGGATGACAGCTCATTAGTCATGTTTTGACGATTCGTACCTGCGACTGTCGATTGCATCGAGCGCTTGCTGCTAGAGCGTATCGAGCGTTTTGCTAGCAAGTAATAAAGGATTAAAGAGACGACTGGAACCAGTACCAACCATCCGCCTAAAACTCCTATCGCTAGTACAAAAATTAGAATGAATGGTAGGTCAAATAACGCATTTCCTAATGGCCCCGATAGCACACCTGAAATACGCTCTGACAACATCACTTGGTTTTGCTGACTAGAAGAAGCTGTTTGCTGATTTTGAGCATAGCTATTACGAAGCAGACGCTGCACGAGGGATTGAGAAATCTCACGACTTACTCGGTTGGAAACTGAAGCAAACACTCGGCTACGTAATGTTCTCAACCAACCCATCATCACAAACAACAACGCCGCGCCAATGGCGATACCTTGCAACTCATGCCCTGCATCACCACCAATCACATGGTCATAAATCGACATCGTGATGAAGGGAACAGCAAGCGCAAATAAGTTAGTGATAAAGCTGACCAATAACAATTTAGGAATGATGGGACGAAACGCATGTAACCTTTCACCAACCCAATCAGGAGAGGCCTTCTCTAATGGTGGCCCTTCGATAACAATACAAAACTGAGGGACATCGGTGATGTCGTTATTGGCATTAAAGGCAACAAATTGCTTGGATTCCAAATGACCAGAGACCAGCTCATGTTCACCAAGTACCAGTAAGACCAATTTATGTTCACCAACTTCATCTAGGTTGGCAACCAAGCGATAAGGCAGTGCAAGCCTGTCGAACAAGGCAAACATATCGTCGATTGATTCAATGCCATTTTCATCGACCCATTGATGTGCGAACAACTGGATATTAGCATTAACTTCCAACTGCTTAAGAACGGAAAGGCTCTCGGTTTCTAAATGATTCATCACCTCTTGTCGACCGCTGGTATCTGCACGGTTGTTCGTACCTGAAGGGTTACCAATATCTAAACGATTCATACGACGGCCTCCTGATTGCTCTCGCTGTCGACCGTAATAGCTCGACTTTCCACTGTAATGATTCGATTAGCAAATTCGCGAAGCTTCGAATGGTAGCTCACCATCAGTATCGTGCGTCCTGCCGTTACTTCTTCTTCCAACACCTTAGCTAGATTCCCAAGGGCGTCTAAATCAAGTGAAGAATCCGGCCTTTCCAACATGATTATGGGTTTATCACTTGCCAATTGAGCCGCGATATTGAGCATTTTCACGTTACCCATACTCAACAAAGAAGCACTCGTATGGCCAATTTGTGTCTCTAGTCCATCGGGTAATCGAGTAATCTCTTTGGTTAAACCCAAACGCTTTGCATAGTCACTGGCGCTTTGCGTTTTCTCAGGGTCAAACCCGCACAAGTTGTCGAGAATAGTACCCGACACCAACTGCCCTTTAACGCCACAGTAGGCAGCAATATTGGTTACGGATGCGATTGAAACTGCAGCTCCGTTAATGAAGCACTCACCCGCTTTTAGATCATCAATACCTGCAATCGACGACAATAAATGACTGTTGGTGTGGCGATCCTCACTCTCTAACAAAACCAACTCACCTTTATTCAGTGTGACATCTGCATGAGAGAGTTCACCATATCTTTCAACGGTCGCTTGCTTGATTTCCAACGTCTCAAAGTCAGATAAGTGGTTCTCAACTTGCTCAGAATCTGAAGATTCCGATAATGATAAGTCACTCAATTTTTCTATTGCCTGATTGGCACTGTGTATTGAATTAAGCTTGATTCTAACCCCAACCAGAGCACTCAAAGGCGCAACCGCTCTGCCAGATAAGATAGAACATGCCGCCAAGCCACCAGTAGTTAACTGACCATCCAACACCCACAAGCTCCCCGTAATTACGAGTAAAACTGACGTGGCTAATGCGGCAAGCTGAATACATTCTTGGGCAAAGGCGTTCTGTTCTTCTTCTCTCGCTTTAGACTGAGAGCGAACGTTATTGAGGGATTTAAACTGATTGAAGATTCGAGACTCAACAGCCTGACGTTTGATTCCTTGAATGGTTTGGCTCAGTAAAATCAAGAACGCTTTTCGCTCCTGCTCATCTTGGGAAGCTTCTTCACTTAAGCTTTTAACGCGAATAGAAGATAACCAAACGATTCCGAGAGTAATCAGCCAAACTGCCAAAGGTATCGCCACCAGCTCACCGCCGATGTAAGCCACCAAGCCCAAGAAGATCAAGGCAAAAGGCAAATCAATAAAGCCTGCAATCACACCACCGGAATACCAATCTTTGACTTTGGATACAGAACCAAGCCCCTCTTCCACGCCGCCAACACCAATGTGGCGGAGATGGCCTGATGAAGCCGTTGTTACTCTTTCAACCAAAGTTTGATAGGTCGCTTTCTCGGTATTGCTGGCCGCGGCTGACAAAAGCCAAGTACGCACAAACCGGATCAATGCTTCCATGGCAACAGCCAACGCTGCACCCGCCAACAACAAAGTGGCAGTACCGTAACTTTGGTTAGGTAAAATACGATCGTAAATTTGCAAAACCGTTAACGGAACGGCGAGAGAGAGAAGATTTATGAGTAAAGAAGGCAGTAAGACTTTCCCCACCACCCCTTTGTTTTTCATTGAACTTGCGGGCATACACAATCCTTATCCATGCTTATGAAATAAGATTGGTACACCATGTTGAGTATTGCAAGGTAACGGACTGATTTAACGTGTTTTTCAATATAAATATGACACAGATCTTTCTACACAAATCTGTGGCTATACCCGTACCTTAAAAACGCTCCTTACAAACGCTCGTTACAAGTGCTCCTTACAAACAATTGTCGTAATCCGTTATCGCCTGCTTTAACTTTGAAAAGTCTGAGTTACATAAATACGGTTTCAGCGCTTCAAATTTATCTGAGGGCCACTCGTATATTTTGAATGACATGAGTTCGTCAATAACGGACTCATCAAAGCGGTATTTGACGACTTTAGCTGGAGAACCACCGACAATGCTGTATGGAGCGACGTCTTTAGTCACCACACTATTCGCTGCAACCACAGCGCCTTCGCCAATCGTCACACCGGGCATCACCATCGCTCGCATGCCTAACCACACCCCATCTTCAATGTGAGTGTCACCTTTGCCAATGTAGGCATCGTCGATTACATCCATAAATGGATACAGCGAAAACCAATCAACTCTGTGGGTATGGTTGCCACCCATTAAAATCACAACCTCTGCGCCAATGCAGACATAATCGCCGATATGGAGTTCGTCGATTTCCCATCGAGGCTCCCACTGGCGGCTGACTTCGTCGCCATGTAAATAACGGACGACAGATTGCTCGAACCCATTATCCCAGCAATCGCTGTAATAACTGTGTTGACCTTTTACGTGAATATTGGGGTTGGTTACGACTTCATGCAGCAACTCGAATTTGGACCAATGCTTCTTTTGCATTTTTACCTCTGAATGATCTATTAAGTTTTATTCGTTAACTATCAAAATGTTCGACGATGCAAATCCAAGGTGCACAAACTAACGCCCTATAAACACAGGGTTCACTGGGATGAATAGTGAGTATCACGCTTAAATCATAGCAATATCGCTAAAACTAAAGAGACGTCAGTGGATTCGAGGTTGCTTAAGAAGAGGAAGTAGTTTCAAAGTTTGCTCAGTTTTTATCGATAACTTGGTTGGATAATTTACAGGCGTAGTGTAACTGTTTAGTCGCGCCAATTTGACAGGAAGATGTGATTAATAAGGTTTCAAATTTCGTTTCGTGGAATACGGAATGAACAAGAGCCTGCGCGATTACACAGGCTCAAACTTAGACTCAGCTATAAACTTCGGAGCTCGCTTGGAGCTGGGCTCAGCGACTACATGCGTGCAAGCTGTACTTTTCTGTCTTTATTCACCACGCAGAAGTTACCGCGCTTAGTACGACACTTAGAGCATCGTTCGCATTCAACAGGGCTTCTATCCCCTTCCTTCCAACGCTTCACTAAATGGGGTTCAGAAAGCAGCGGTCTTGAAAGCGCGAAGTACTCAATGCCCGTGTTGTTTGCAATCGCTTCGATAGCATCAAAATCCGTTAGACCACCAACCGTGATCACTGGGATATTAACGTCTTGGCTAATCGCGTGACCATACTCATGGAAGTAGCCTTCAGCTTGAATGGTAAAACCATCGTGCGACTCGCCAATCATAGTGTCTGCTTTGCCATGAATATTGCCTGACACGACAATGCCATCCACACCCACTTGTTCAAGCTTTTTACAGACAATACGTGTTTCCTCAAAGGTGACGCCACCTTCAAAAAACTCGGATGCCGTGAGCTTAACCAAGATAGGGAAATCATCACCCACCAGCTTACGTGTCGCGGTATAGATCTCTAACAAAAATCTCATGCGGTTTTCTAAGCTACCGCCGTATTCATCTTCACGTTGGTTGTAATAAGGGCTTAGAAATTGGTTAATCAGGTAAGTGTGAGCGGCATGAATTTCAACGCCATCAAAGCCTGACTTCTGTGCTCTCAAAGACGCTTGAGCAAACGCATCAACAATGTAGTCGATCTCGTCTTTGGTCATCGCTTTGCCTAGAGTTTGAGTTCCTTTTTCTGGAACCTCACTTGGTGCGTAGATTACTCGCTCGCCAAGGTCATGCGTGGTTTTGGTGCCACCATAAGCCAACTGCATCACGATTTTAGAGTCGTTGTCGTGCACCAGTTGAGTCAGCTTTTGATACTCTTCAATGAATGAGTCGTTATACATACCCATCATGCCTGCATTCGGCTTTTCTTCTTCAACAATGTTCGCGTAGCCCGTCACGATCAGGCCGACTTCACCTTGAGCCAACTCTTCATAGATAGCGTACAGTTTATCTGTCATATGCCCATCTTCGGTGGCCATATTTTCCCACGTTGCACTTCTCATGAAGCGATTCTTTAGTGTCATCTTGCCAATGTGGGTTTCTGTAAACAAAGTGCTCAAGTGTCTTCCTCTCAAAATCGTGTTACGCAAGTTACCCATTAAGCATGGGCACTGATTCAGGCGGATACTACAGAGAATAAGGCAGCGAAAACTTAATCTAGATTAAGAGAGCGGCACTCTCATGTGAGAAAGATATAGAAAGCATCAAAAAGAGATAAAAAAGATTGGAGAAATGGTAACAAAAGAAAGTCGCTAAGTTTTAATAAGCGACTTTGTTCAATTTAATCTGGACTAAGTCAATGGTTCTTACGAGAGGTGTCCACCTGCGAATTTCTGCCTGCTAACAGTTATTTGAACTCATAGGTGTAAGACGCGCCAACACTGTTATTTTCACCGAAATCGTCCTCAGCAAAAATAGTGAAGAAGTTGAATGATTGAGCGTCACTCAACTTGTAGCTAGCACCGACGCCTGCCCAATACCCTGAATAATCATCAGACCCCATTGAACCGCCACCGAAGCCCATGATAGACCATTCATCAGTAATCGTTTTTAAACCAAACGCACCAATGTAGCCACCGTGTGTTGAGCTCGACATCAATACATAGTCAGAACCAACATTATCATCATCGAAAACCGCTACTTCGCCGTCATTATAGCTGTAACCAGCCATAGGGAAGATTTGCCAACCGAACGGCTCAATATCGAAATAGCTCAGTGGTATAAATGTGCCAATACTGTAGTTGTTCTTATAAGCATCGTTGTCATATTCAGAACGGCTAAAGTTGAAGTTAACAATACCCATAGGCAACAGCCATGAGCCGCCTATTCGCCATTCTTCGCCATCTGCGTTAACACGAGCATTGATCATTCGTGCTTCATCAAGCCCAATAGACCCAGAGAACTGCAGATCTTCGTTATAAGCAACGCCAGCTTTGGTTACGATTTTAGTCGGATCATCAGGGTGCTTCTCTTCAGCAAAAGCACCCGTTGAAAATAAAGACACTAAAGTAATGATTAGTAGATTACGTAATGTCATTAGAAGGTCGCGCTAACACCAACAAAGTGGATACGGCCATCGAACGAACCATTCAACAGATTAACTTGACCAAATCGACCATATCGATCCATCTCAACTGAACCCAAATCAGCGTATTCATAGAACACATCAATTAAGATGTCGTCCCAGTAGGTAGATGCGCCAACTGAGTAGCGGTACTGTTCACCCACAGGAAGGTCAACCCATTGCATTGACGGATCGTCTTGCGGAGAAGTTTCGTAAGAGAAGCCAGCTTTCAAACGCCAGTCTGAATTCAATTGATAATCCGCACCTACCGCAAATTTCCAAACGTCATCCCAGTCACGCTCAATCGGAACACCATTAATTGGACTTCCTGCTATTCCAAAATCAAGAACGGTTGTATCCCATTCACTCCAACGATGGAACTGAATACTAGCAAGCAGGTCAAGTTGATAGTTCAAAGCATAGCTCGCACTGACATCGATGATTTCAGGTAAAGCAATATCAGTTGATAATGAATTCAATACGCCTTGGTTAATAACGCCATTTACATCATTGTTAAACTTATGCTCTAGCTTAGAACGGTAACTTGCGCCCAGCTTAAGTTTATCTGTCGGTGTGTACATTACGCCAAGGTTATAGCCGTATGCCCAGTCAGTATCTTGCTTCGCAGTAAGCATTGACGTTGTTTGTTGGAATGCAGCCCAACTGAATTGCACACCCGCGCCTACTGACCATTGGTCATTCAGCTTATAACTCAGTGATGGGTTCACTTGCATTGCAGTAAGAGTGATATCTTCTAGAAGTGCAGCACCCGCCCAATCACTGCCGTAATCAAGGCTAGAGCCGCCAACAGCGCCAAGCGCGATACCAAGGTGTAATTTGTCTGTGACTTGATGAGCGTGGAAGGCACCAAATGACGGCATTACGGAATGAGCTTTACCATCTGGATTACCACCGTTATCTTGATACTTCATTTCAAGATCGAATGCCATGGTGTTGATGGTCGTTTTGCTTTCGCCCATGTGAGACATAGTGGCAGGGTTTGTCCACATCGCCGCTGCAGATCGAGTGTAAACACCATCACCAGCGCCAGTAGTACCAGCGTTGGCAACGACAGCTTCTTGCAAAAACAGGCCACTTGCGAATGCATTTAAGCTCGTAAAAATTGCAGTGGCAGCTAGAGAGTAAGTAAAAGTTTTGTTCATCAGAGCGCTCATTTAGCCTTAGACATTAAATTGCTCTAAGGTTACCGCAAAGCTCAATAAACAAAGGGAATATCCATTATTCCTGTACAAGCGCTATTTAAACTTTCTGGCGACGTAAGGGCGTGGTTTGTCTCGATGAATTTCACGTTGAGCAGCAATCGCCCTGTTCTTACCTAACCCAACCTTTATCTGATACCAAGTTTCGCAGAATACAGCCATGCCCGGGCTTGACCACCAAGTCTTGTTGTAGAGCTTCTTGTTAGCAGCGACGACATCTGGCGACCGATTCGCACACTCAAGTGCCAATGCATAGGCTTCAGCGTAAGGATCTTCGGCAATCTTGGTCACCAACCCATATTCTTTAGCGGTTTCACAGTCGATCACTTTGGCCGTCATCGCCATTTCAAGGGTGTGATCTTTACGCATCAGCTCTCTAAAAGCGATAGCGCCTCCCATGTCTGGAATCAGACCCCACTTTGCTTCCAATATAGAGAAGTTCGCATCCGGGCTAGCAATTCTAAAATCACCCCCACTGACCAATTGCAGGCCGCCTCCCCAACAACGCCCGTGAATCGCAAAAATGACAGGGCAAGGGATCTCTCGCCAACCAATAGAAAAATACTGAGCCGCATTTGGCAACGTCGGCAACCATTTGAACAAAAGCTTCATCGCTCCAACTTTACTGTTCAATAACGATTTAACATCGAGCCCTGAACAAAAATCCGTACCATTACCTTTCACTATCACAGCGCGAATCTCGTTATTCTTTTTGAGTTCTCTGATCATATTATTGACGCCTTCAAACATCGCCATATCAATAGCGTTGAGCTTATCGGGTCTATTCAGCACAACGGTGGCAATTTGGTTTTCATCAATGGAACAAGTGATACGATCGAGGTTTGGCATGGTGGCTACCTTATGAGTGGTCAGACCTTTAGGTTATACATTTTATTAACATATGCCAAACTTGCACATTAAGAAGCGAGACCTGTGTTGCTTAACACCTTCCCCTTACACAAACGACATCAATAAAAAAGCAGTGATGGATCGTTCCATTCACTGCATTTTATCCATAGCTTTGATTATCAAGGGGACTCAGTTTTGATAGAACCTATGTTCTTCGAGATTTCAGTAACAAGAAGATGAAGTAGCTGCCACCAATAATTGAAACTAACGTCCCTGCTGCAAGCTGCGCTGGGAACACCACCACTTGCCCTAAGCAGTCAGAAAATAGCATATATTCTGGTAACTTAAACCAAAGCGCTGAACATTAAAAAGGCCATTGAAATTCATCATTTCAATGGCCTTCTCGTTCCTACTAGCCAGGCAGCTAGCTAATTACCTAAGCAACTAACTGAGCTGAGACTCTCTCGCTTCTTGGCTACTGAAACCACGCAAAATGTTAAACAGGGTAATCAATGTGAACAGCATGATAACGAGCGATAAATGCCACGCTTCCCCTAACCCTAACTGAACCAGCCCCATGCTCACCATTGAAGACACTACCATCTGCCCGCCACCAGACATCGCAGCCGCCGCGCCAGCGTTCTTCTTATAAGGCAACATCACCAACGCCTGAGCACAAGGTAACGCTATACCATTGCCAAGAATCATCAAGAACTGGCCGAGCATGAGATACAAAGGCTCAAGTGGACAAAAGAAAAGCCACAACGCTGCAGCAACATGTAATACAGGTGTGCATAACAGAGTTTTCTTGTTACCCAGCATAGGGCGAATACGGTTACATAAGCTTGTTCCGCCCAGCATACCTAATGCAGGAATCACCGCCCACATTGCGTATTCATCTGACGTCATACCAATCTGGTTCTGCATGATAAATGGCATCACCGACACAGTGGTGATCATCAAGCTAAAGTTAAGCCAACCGATACTCGCAAAGCTCATAAAATAACGAGAAGTGAGTAACTCTTTATATTGAGAAACCATTCTCTTAGGCGAAGGGATCGCCGAAACCTGAGTGACGGTTTCCTTAAATTTGAACGCTAACACCACCCAAGCTAATGAGACATAGCCAAGTAGCGAGATAAACACCATGCTCCAGCCAAAATGGAAGTTAATGAATCCACCGATAACGGGCGCGATCAAAGGTGTTATAGACGCAACCATAGCAATGTAAGACATCGCCAAAGGCAAGTCTGCCCCACTGAATCTGTCTCGCGTAGAAGCACGAGCAAGTACCGCGC
Source organism: Vibrio sp. 10N.222.52.C3 (assembly GCF_041474195.1). Classification (NCBI taxonomy): domain Bacteria; kingdom Pseudomonadati; phylum Pseudomonadota; class Gammaproteobacteria; order Vibrionales; family Vibrionaceae; genus Vibrio; species Vibrio sp. 10N.222.52.C3. Next base: position 13,849 of record NZ_JBFRTQ010000016.1, read on the forward strand.
AACAACCGGTTCCTAAGCCTTGCAGGAATCGCCCCATCACCATGCTAGTAAACGAATGGCTGAAGAAGATGATCATCAATAACCCAAGCATGGCAATCAACAAACCGCTTAACAGTACCTTCTTGCGTCCCAAAGCATCGGAAATAGGGCCATAAATAAACTGGGAAGGGCCAAAGCCTAATAAATACACACTCACCAAAAGCTGAGCTTGCTCTAGCGAGACATCAAAATCTTTTGCGATCCAAGGTAAAGAAGGAAACACCAAGCCCATACTGAGCTGGCCGATACTGATGACCAAACACGCAAGTAAGATCGATTTAAAATCAAATCCACGACTCATCGTTTAATAGGTCCGTTCGAAGAAAAATCGTGCGTATCTAACTCACAACATAAAAACTGAGAAAATAGCGAAAATGCTGCTGGTGAGTTGTTCATAATGCTCCGACGGGATCAAATAGACATGGTTTTTACTGTATACTCCTCACACACGTGAGCTTGTATAATCATACAATAGGCGTTCAACTAAATATGTGAATAGTCACTTTTCAGCAACCTCGGCTTTCCGCCAATCGGTCACAAGCGCTAGACTAACACTAGATGCTCATAATCAAGGGATTTCAATGAACACTCATCACCGTATTTTTTCATGTGCTTTGGCGCTGCTTGCCTCTGGTCCTATAACGTCAGCCTTTGCATGGCAGGCAGAGAAGATCACCGACGGACTCGTGATCCCTTGGGGGTTGGCTTATGTCAACGATAAGTCCATGTTAGTCACAGAAAAATCAGGCGTCATTAAACATGTCGATTTAAAAACAGGCGATCAAAACACACTGTTCAGGCTGCCCAATGTATGGGCGAAAGGCCAAGGTGGATTATTGGATATCGCACTCTCCCCTTTTGAAAACGGAAAGTTCTACGTCACTTACAGTAAAGACGTCGATAGTGAAGGCGTAACGACACTGGCTTCTGCTAATTACAGCAATAATGAAGTCACCAATTGGACAGATGTGTTTGTATCTAAATCTAGAACGGACACCGGACGTCACTTTGGTAGCCGTATCACCTTTGATGATAGCCACCTGTATTTTTCAATCGGCGACCGTGGTGATCGAGACAACGGCCAAGACACCATGACTCACGCCGGATCAATATTACGACTGAATGCCGATGGAAGCACACCAAGCGATAACCCATTCACGGATAACAACAAAGTGCTCAATGAAATTTGGAGCTTTGGCCATCGTAATCCACAAGGTCTGTATTACGATTTCCCGACTCAAAAGCTTTGGTCGATTGAACACGGCCCTCGCGGTGGTGATGAAATTAACCTAATAAAAGCGGGTGCCAACTATGGGTGGCCTGTCACCTCACACGGAAAAGAGTATTGGGGCCCTATCAGCGTTGGCGAATCGGAAACCAAAGATGGTATTGAAGCGCCAAAAAAAGTCTATGTTCCTTCAATCGCTCCGGGGAGCTTGATTGTTTACCAAGGCGATAAGTACCCAGAGCTGAAAGGCAAACTGCTGGCTGGCGCACTAAAACTTACTCACATCAATATTGTGACAGTCAATGAACAAGGTGAGGCAATCGAGGAAGAACGCATTTTAGAGGACTTGGGCGAAAGGGTAAGAGACATCGAAACTTCACCAAACGGAGACATCTTCTTCAGCACTGATAATGGCAACCTGTACCGCTTGAAAAAGTAGCCGAGACCTCGTTCAAGTAAAGGCACTTACCTTACAACGACATTTATAAATATAAGCCGTTAAAAGTGGGCTCAACGCCCAGTTAGCGGCTTTAAATTTGCAAAAATGAATGCGCTAAAACAGTGCATTTACTCCAAATTCGTCATCAATTTCGACCACCTTTTTCACAAAAACTACAACAAATCACCATACAACTGTAACTCCATGATATTTAAGGAATGCAAAGTTTGACTACCCCCAAGTTTCTGCAACCTTTCCCTATGTATTCGATTGACTATCCCCTGATTTGATTTAGACTCGTTCCCGGCTAGAAAGAAAGTTCTTTGTATATAAACATTTCGTTGGATTACTAGTAACCCCGTTGTGTTGTACGCAATAGCAATAAACTTTTCCGCGCTATCAGTGCCACAATTGGCTCAAAATAGAAATTTAATTTTAGGATATCATCATGTCTAACACAGTTACTGGTACAGTAAAATGGTTCAACGAAACTAAAGGCTTCGGCTTCATTCAACAAGAAAACGGCCCAGACGTATTCGCACACTTCTCTGCTATCACTGGCGACGGTTTCAAAACTCTTGCTGAAGGCCAAAAAGTTGAGTTCGTAGTATCTCAAGGTCAAAAAGGCCCACAAGCTGACAGCATCAAAGTACTTTAATTTAGTATTTTAAAGCTTTCTAAAAATAGCCAGCCTCTGCTGGCTATTTTTTTACCCGCTATTCAGAGATTTAAGGTAATATTCCCCTTCACTATTTCTACCTAAGACACCCTCTCAATGGCTCTTAAACCGACAATCTACAAGTTTCGTATCTCTTTAACCGATATGAATCGCGACTATTACGACTCTTTCAATCTAACGGTTGCACAACACCCTTCTGAAACAGAACAGCGAATGATGGCTCGAATCATGGCTTTCTGTATCAATGCATCTCCTGAACTTGAGTTCACTAAAGGATTGTCTAGCATTGAAGAACCCGATTTATGGCAGAAGTCGTTAGACGATCAAATCCTAGAATGGGTCGATGTGGGCGAACCCGATCCAGAGCGTGTTAAGAAGGCAACTCGCCTATCTAAATCAGTACGCGTATTCAGCTTCAACACTAAATCAAACGTTTGGTGGGAGCAGAACAAAGGTAAATTCGGCTACCTAAAAGCTCAGATCGTTCGTCTAGACAACGATGGTATTGAGCAGCTAGCAGCGATGACACAACGTACGATGGATCTTTCAGTCATGCTGACGGGTAACTCTGCTTTCATTAACAGCGATACTCAATCGGCAGAAGTAACGTGGGAAGAGCTACAGAGTAATGACTGAGCGTCCAACCCCGAATAGTTCGCAAACAGAAGCTAGCCTGCAAGAAGAAGCCAAGCAGCAAGCCGACGCGCAGCAAGAAATCAAAGCCAAACAACAAGCTAGAACCAAGCTTCACCAGTGTTTAAAAGAAGCAGGTTTAGGTTCAGTCAAAGCGCTCTCGACAGGCTACGAGAAAGAGCTGTCGTCATTTATTGATGAAAACCACGCTTTGTTTAAACACGCTTGCGAGAACAAGCCGGAGAACTCTGCACGTCAGACGTTGCTTGGCTTGCTAACCAAGGAACATATCGATGCAAGCTATCGCTTTGAAAGCTATAAAGAAGCGAATGAGACGATGCAAAATGTATTCGATAATACTGTGGGCACTGAGCACAGTGACAAGTTTCAAAACTCTAACGCTCAACAGTTAAAACTAGTCACGCATTTGTGGTTGTTCATTCAAGGACGACTAGGAATGGATTACAGCCTAGCCAATGATCACGCAGCTGTAGCCGCTACGCTATTGTCTCGTATATCGAGAAGCAGTGATGATGAGATTCGCGTAGAGTTCATGGCCAGTTTTTACGATGGTTTGAACATCTATCAAGCCGAGAACAAGCCATCAGGTATTGTTCACCACTTAAAGCGTTTGTTTAACCTTTCTTAAGCACTCCCACCAGCGACTGATTCTAGTTACGCTCTATATGCTTTCAACAAACGTTAAGATATAGAGCGTGCTTTTTCTGCTTGGCCGCAACAGATTCCCTATTACGTTCATTCTTCACTTTAGGGAATAACAGCATTCTCAGCCATTACAGTTGACTTCATTACAGGCGTAAAAAAGCCCCGCATAAAGCGAGGCTTAGAATATATTTCAATGAACATCAATTTACAGAGGCTAAATTGAATTCATCTAATAATGCAGTGAATCAACGCAGGCCGTGTAAGAACTCGTGGCGCGTTGCTGGGTTTGATCTGAAGATACCGCCTAGAGCTGTTGTTGTCGTTTCGCTGGTTGCATCCATTACACCGCGAGATTTCACGCAGTAGTGAACCGCATCCATGGTTACAGCAACGTCATCGGTTTCGAGTAGCGTTTGCAATGCAACAAGGATCTGCTGAGTCATACGCTCTTGAACTTGTGGACGCTGAGCAAAGAATCGAACAATACGGTTAATCTTTGAAAGGCCGATGATTTTCCCACGAGGGATATAAGCGACCGCAGTCTTACCATCAATCGTCACTAAGTGGTGCTCACAAGTACTGGTCACGGTAATGTCTTTTACTCGTACCATCTCACGAACGCCCATCTTGTTTTCGATTACCGTAATTTTAGGGAAATTGGCGTAATCCAAACCAGAGAAAATTTCATCCACGTACATTTTAGCAATACGTTGCGGTGTTTCTTCCAGACTATCGTCCGTAAGATCAAGTTCAAGGAGAGTGAGAATCTCACGCATATGGTGTTCGATTCGTTCCTTTTTCTCTTCTCGGCTAACCTGGTTTGGACTCATTGGTGTCTCTAAACCACGGCTTGCTAGCGCATCTTTAACCAACTTCGCTGATTCGCTAAGACCTGACATTGAACTTCCTCTTTTATTACCCCTTCTGGATGGCAAACAAGGATACTCGGAATTTTGAATAAATACACCCATATTTTAAGGGAGGTCATTATTTACGGGGCTTAAACTGTGCTAGAGTGGCTAGAATTTCGTTGGCGAACCATCATGATTTGATAACTATTGAATCCCTATTGCCAACCGCCAAATCAAAATAATAACGATCAAAGGATTTCAATTATGGGCTGTTGCGACGCTCCGGGCTTGATGCCAATTGAAGAAGCACTAGATAAGCTGCTATCGCCAATTCAACCTATTCGAACGACCTTATCACTGCCATTGGCAGAAGCATTGGGTTACGTACTTGCTGAAGATATTCTATCCCCTATTTTCGTACCTCCTTTTGATAACTCAGCAATGGACGGCTATGCACTGCGCTTAGCAGACCTAGAGAACGGTAAAGTGCTGCCTTTAGCGGGCAAGTCCTTTGCAGGTCAACCATTTGAAGGTGAATGGCCTGCAAACACCTGTATTCGCATTATGACTGGCGCAAAGATCCCGGAAGGTTGTGACGCCGTAATCATGCAAGAAAACACGGCTGAAACTGACGCTGGCATTGAGATTCAACAAGACGACATCAAGCTAAACAATAACATTCGCCCTACTGGTGACGACATCAAACAAGGCGATATCGTTCTTAGCCGTGGCGAACGTTTAACACCTCGTGACATTCCAATGATTGCTTCGCTCGGTGTGAGCCATGTAACTGTGGTACACAAGCCTAAAGTCGCTTTCTTCTCTACTGGCGATGAGCTCAAGCCATTAGGCCAACCGCTTGAAGACGGTCAGATCTACGACAGCAACCGCTACGGCATTAAACCGCTGATTGAAGCGTTTGGTTGTGAAGCGATTGACCTAGGTATTATTCCTGATTGCCCTGCAACGCTTAAAGAAACCTTTGTAAAAGCACAAGAACTGGCAGACGTAGTTGTCACCTCTGGTGGCGTAAGTGTCGGCGAAGCTGATTACACCAAAGACATTCTTGAAGAGCTTGGCGAAATCGGCTTTTGGAAACTAGCAATCAAACCAGGTAAACCATTCGCATTTGGTGAGCTAGACAACGCTTGGTTCTGTGGCCTACCGGGTAACCCAGTGTCTGCAATGATGACCATGTACGTGTTAGTTCAACCTATGCTGGCTAAACTTGCCGGTCACACTGCGTGGACAGCACCAGAATCGATTCCTGCTATCACTAAATCTGCATTCAAAAAAGGCCCAGGCCGTACTGATTACCAACGTGGCATCTACTCGATTGAAAACGGTCAGTTTGTAGTAGAAACAACAGGTAATCAAAGCTCCGGCGCTTTCCGCTCAATGAGCTTAGCAAACTGCTTTGTGGTACTAGAGCGCGAACGTGGCCGTGTTGAAGTCGGTGAAACGGTTCAGATTCAACTGTTTAACTCCACGCTTTACTAACGAGGCTTGCTGATGGAAATACTGTCTGACGCAGAGATGCTTCGTTACAATCGCCAGATCATTCTCAAACAGTTTGATTTTGAAGGCCAAGAAGCGCTGAAACAGAGTTCAATCTTAGTGTTAGGTGCAGGTGGTTTAGGCTGTGCCTCTGCTCAATACCTCGCGACTGCGGGAATTGGTAAGCTAACACTGATCGATGATGATATTGTCGAGCTTTCAAACTTGCAGCGACAAGTGCTTCACACCGATGCTGATATTGGTAAGAAGAAAGTCGTTTCAGCCGCTGAATCATTACAGGTGTTAAACCCACACCTTAGAGTTGAAACGGTCGACCACAGACTTGATGACGAGGCACTAGCAAAGCTCATTGAAGCGCATTCGTTAGTACTTGATGCCAGCGACAACGTTGAAACGCGCAATCAACTTAACCGTTTGTGTTACGCCTCAAAAACGCCACTTGTATCGGGCGCTGCGATTCGCATGGAAGGTCAGATTAGCGTATTCACTTATCAAGATGAAAATGCACCTTGCTACCAGTGCTTGAGCGCTCTATTCGGCAACGCTGCTCTAAGCTGTGTTGAAGCCGGTGTGATGGCACCTGTTGTTGGCATGGTTGGCGCGGCTCAGGCTTTGGAAGCTATCAAGGTTATTGCCGGGTTTGGACAACCAAAGCAAGGCAAGCTTTTGATTCTCGATGCCATGTCTCACAGCTGGCGTGAAATGAATTTAATGAAGATGCCTAATTGTTCGGTGTGTGGATAAGCTAAGTCCTATCCCCTCTTATCGAAAACTTAAGCCTTGACTATATGTTGGGGCTTTTTTATATCTCAACGTCAGCATCTCAACTCGCTTTATCAATTTGAAATACTCTATGAGAGATTAGTTTCATTTGAGTTCTCATTTTGAGAATACAATAAAAAAATCAGCACCACAAAATATAATCGTTAAAAATCAACATGTTAAATTTGGCACATAACTTGTAACTGTATCTGTACCTTCCATCACAAGGATGTAGATATGAGAATTACAACGTTAAGTTTGCTATTAAGTGCCCCTCTAGTCGCCAACGCAGCGCCATTCGATACCTGCCCTAGTCAAGCATACCTCTTTCAGTCGAAACCCGTTGAAGTTTGGGGTGTAAACCTAGTAACAGGTTCAACCACACTGTTAGAAGACGATACGGGTATGAATGCCAATATAAATGGTGTCGGTTTCGACTTTCAAGACAGATATATTTATGGCTATGACACCACCAACAAACGTTTAGTGCGTCTTGGTCAAGACTTCCAAGCAGAAGTTATCAATACCAGTGGCTTACCAACCGATCACACTTTCTATGTCGGCGACGTCTATGACCATGTTTACTACTTGTATCGTACAGGTAAGGGACTATTTACTGTTGACCTCTCTCCTTTAGACTCTGATCCGAATGCGACCGTCACGGTCAACAAAATCGCAGGCAGCCCTGCAACTGTAAAACTGACTGATTTTGCTTTCCATCCAAGTGATGGCTCTTTATATGGTATCGACAATAACTCGGGTGGCTTGTACAGCTTCAACCCAACTACAGGTGCAGAAACCTATATTGGTGATACCGGAGAAACAGGGACGTTTGGCGCAGGTTATTTTGATGTAAACGGCTACTATTACGTATCTCGAAATCAAGACGGTAAGATCTACCGTATCAACCTATCCCCAGATAACGCTGCAAACATCGCTGCAGGTGTCGTTCCTGCTGTAGAGTTCGTATCGAATGGCCCTTCTTCGAATCAAAATGATGGTGCTCGCTGTGCGAATGCGCCTGTCGTAGATGAAGATTCCAACATCGACTTCGGTGACGCTCCAGATACCTATCTAACGTTATTAGCAAGTAACGGTCCTCGACATGAACTAGATGGCGTGACTTGGTTAGGTACAGACGCGCCCGACGCCGATCTTGACGGCTACGTAACACCGCAATCGGATGAAAGCGTGGGTATTGATGATGAGTGGGCGAACGGTGGTATCGGTTTTGTAACCGCACTTGAAGCTGGTCTTGATTCAAAAGTGGTGATTGAGGCTTCAACAACCGGTTACCTTTCGGCTTGGATAGATTGGAACCAAGATGGCAGTTTCGATGGCGCCAACGAGCAAGTATTTACCGATTACCTGTTAGATGCGGGTGAAAACGATCTGTTCCTAAATGTCGATATCAACGCTCTGACCGGTACGACGTGGGCTCGCTTTAGATTCAGTCAACAAACCAACCTAAGTTACTTTGGCGGTTCAACCTCTGGTGAGGTGGTCGATATTCAAGTCGATGTTCTTAACGATGGTGCCACCGCTCGTTACTTCCCAAGTGCTTCTGGCTACGCAACGCTCGCGTACGAAGATAACTGGCCATATAAAGCAGATTACGACATGAACGATGCTGTTCTTATGTATCGCATTACTGAGATCCTTAAAGATGGAAAAGTCGTTAAGTCCACTATCGACGGCCGCCTAGCTGCTGTCGGGGCAACGTACAGAAATGGTTTTGCTGTTCGACTTCCTAACCTAGACCCGAGCTTAGTGAGTAATGGCAGCTCTTACATGAAACACAACGGTGTATTCACTGACCTTGACCTAGAAGATGGACGTAGCGAAGCAATCTTTGTTATCGCCAATGACCTGACAGAAAAAATCAGCACTGGCTGTACCTTCTACCGCACCAGTAATGGATGTAAAGAAGATGAGCAGTTCTCGTTCCAAATTGGTATTACTTTAGCCGGTGACGGTGTGAGTACTGGCAGCTGGACCGATATGCCTTACGACCCGTTCATCTTCGCAACGCCTGGGTATTATCATGGTGAAAACCTACCTCTACATCCAGGACGCAGCTGGGAGGTTCACTTGCCAGACCAAGCTCCAACCGAAGCATTTGATACCACTAACCTCTTTGAAGCTGGTTTAGGCGTCGATGACAGTAATCCATCAACAGGTAAATACTTCAAAACATTAGAAAACCACCCTTGGGCACTAATAGTGACTTCGGATGACGAATGGGAGTGGCCTTTAGAGTACGTCGATATTGTTACCGCTTACCCAGAGTTTAAAGAATACGCAGAATCCGGCGGTGAAACGAACCAAACATGGTACCAATCACCTGCAGACAACCAACGTTACGAACCATAAGGAGAGACGTTATGACTATTCACACTAAACAATATCGAGACAATCATTGCGTTGATTCAAGTCGCAATCTCTTTGAGGAAAAACGTATGTCTGTACAAAGCACTTGGAACATCAAGAAGTCACTAGCCGTTATTTTAGCTGCAGCGCCATTAGTATTAGCCGGCTGTGGAGGCGGCGGCGGTGGGGGCGGAAGTACATCTACGGCATCACCATCTACACCCTCGACACCTGCAACTCCGTCGAATCCGGTAACAGCAACGACTCCGGTAACAGCAACGCCTTCGCCGTCTCCCGCGACAAGTGCGGTAGCAGCGCAGAGCTATACGATGAGTGATTTGGTGGTACCTGATGGATTTGACTACAACTCTGTTGAACAGTTTGATCTCAACATTGACATCAGCAGCATTTCGACAGACCGTTCTTTTGTGACCGTTTATAGCCGCTTTAGTACAAGAGATGACTCAACCTTGAAGCCGGATTACTCCAGCAAGGTCATTGCGGGCCCACTAGATAACGGTGTGTTCGCCTCCAACTTTGCAGCACCAGTAAACCATGACGCACTCTTGATAGAGATTTGGTTTTACGATGGTCAACCTCCATTACAACAAGTGGTTTCTAGCGGCGACTCTCAGATTGTCTGGCAGTAAATTGTTTAACAGCAGGTAACTTGTCGTTAGCGAGATCTCTGACGAAACAGAGTCAAAATGGATTGTTTGTAAGTAGGAAGTGAGCAGAAATGCTCACTTTTTTATTTTCGTCGAAGAGCAGTTAATTCAGCTTTCTTAGCGAGTAGCATTCACTTTACCACCAACCTCACTTATATTTTCAACATAACCTTCAAAGACTTACTCTCATGAAACAGTTAAAAATAGGTCTATTTATCTTAATGTGTGGCGTAGGCGTGTTAGTTGCCCTTGCCTATTTCCCGCTAACATCAGAGACGGGGCAACGTATTCAAGCCAAAGTAATTTCGAACACGCTTACTCAATCCTTAGATGGGCACAGGCGTTATCTGACGGTTCAGACAAAAGATAATGACGTATTTCGGCTCTCTATTGCTCCTACCACAGACTGCCCTATTGATTCTGTGGTCGCGCTTGATACATTAAACAATCAAATAACCGGACAAAGCAGTTATCAGTTCATCCACTGTCGAGCTGCACAGTAGCCATCGATGCAACAACGGTATTCGTAAAGCAACTGTATTCGCAAAAGCAACAGTAATCGCTCTACCACTGTATTCGCTAAAACAGTAAGAATCGCTAAAACAACAAGAATGGATATAACAATAATGAATCAGCCACTCATCTCACCACAACAACTTCAACAACGTTTGCTAGCAGAAGACAATATCATCATCCTCGACGCCAGCATCGAGTTTCAAATTCCAAGCGAGTCAGAAAAGATCAAAGGACAAATGATTCCTGGTGCTATTCGTTTTGACTACGACAAAGACTTTTGTAACAAGCACACTCTGCTTCCTCACATGTTTCCGAGCGAAAAACACTTCAACACTCGCGCAAAAGAAATTGGCATCAATCAAGACAGTACGATTGTGGTTTACGATAACTCCGGAACCTTCGCTTCTCCTCGTGCGTGGTGGATGTTTATGGCAATGGGACACAACGACGTATTCATCTTAGATGGCGGTTTGCCAGCTTGGATCGAAGCCGGTTACGCGACCGAGACTGACTATCGCACCGAAGTAAAAGCGGGCAATTTTGAAGGCCATATTCAAGACAACTACTTTGTCAGTGCTCAGCAGATTGAAGGTTACTCAACTGACAAGAGCGCAAACATTGTAGATGCTCGTTCTCAAGCTCGTTTCGATTCAGAAGTTCCTGAACCACGTGAAGGCTTGCGTAGTGGCCATATACCGAATTCTATTTGCCTACCATTTGCCCAAGTACTCAAAAACGGCAAGTTAAAGTCCCAAGAAGAGCTTATTGATATCTTTTCAACGCTAGAATTAACGCCTTCTCAACCTATGTTCTTTAGCTGTGGCTCTGGCGTAACAGCTTGCATCATATTATTAGCCGCTAAACTCGCTGGCTATAACGGTGAAATGGGTGTTTACGATGGTTCATGGACGGAATGGGGTGCTAACGACAAACTCCCTATCGCCGTGACTAAAAAGTAATTCAACTTCGCTTAATGCAACTATTAGAATATACTGCGCATGCATAAAGAGCTTACTGATAATGATGGCCCCACGTCTCATGAAGTAAGCCTCTATGTCGCAGTTAACGCTATGTTCATTTGAGACCAAGACTCGATTCACGCCGTTTGATTTGTAACCCACATCAACTTGCTAACCATAATTCGTGATTAATCATAAACTAATCGTTATCGACGTTATGAATACTAATTTTTCACTCAAGAATCTCTGCTCGTAGTCGTTACACTATTTAATCATTAATACTTTCATCATTGATGTTTGTATTTTTCGTTGCATGAATCGCGCTGACAACCCAATAGTTTGTCACTTGCAGTCTGTTAAAAGTAGTAACCAACAAAGGCATCTCATGGCTCTATTTAAGCAAAATATCTGGTCGCTGTACGCGTTTGTCGTACTACTGACCCTGATACTTTTCGCCGCGTTGGGAATAACAAACTGGAAAGCAAACAGAGACGACTTCATAGAGCAGCAACACATTCAGGTTGAGCTTTTTTCTAGCTCCGTCAACTCGCTGCTGACCAGTCAAGAAGCCTTGTTAGAAGTGGTTGGCCATCAACTGGCTCAACAGTCTGATTTCACACGTACTGCATCTATCCAGGTTAGGCCAATATTAGACAAGCTACTTGAGACCCACCCTGCGATAGCAGCGTTTGGCTTGTTGAACACCGACGGTGATTACCTCTCGATTAGCTCAAATCTCGAACTTGCGAATCAAAGGAACTTGCTGCAATACGCGCCAACCAGAGGCTCCTTCCTAGACGCCCTATCAAGCAGTAGCATGGTGCTTGGCCGTACCTATTTTCAAGATTCGTTGAATAGCTTAGTCATCCCGCTGAGAAAATCCATTTCAATCGATGGCAAGAAAACCGATGCAGTAATGACCGCAGGGCTACGATTAGACGCAACGATCGTATTTGAAAATAATGCTCACGCCGGAAGTTTCAATACACTAAGCCTGATCAGAAAAGACAGCTATCGCCAGTTTTATTCAAGTGATATTGAATCTGAGAGTGCCTATTCCTCTCCAGTCGGCAAAGATGTCATACAGCGTATTGCAAGTATCTTTACCGACCACTTCGGAATTAGCGTACAAGAAGCGATGAATGGGCAAGAAACCTATTCTTTTGTCGTCGACGATGAAGAGTACCACTCTTTGATGAGCGCGAAATACATCCCAAACTACAAATTATGGGTGGTAGGACGTACGGATCTAACTCACGTCGATAGTATATTCATACAAGAGTTCAGCATTCTTTTCGTTGCCTTTATTTTTCTTCAGTTTGGTTTCTACTTTTTGGTTAAGTCGATTGCCAAGAATGAACAACGGACTCGTAGCCAACTCATTTATCAGGCGAACCATGACCCTTTAACCTCTCTGCCAAACCGTTTGTACATGCGTAGAAACATTGGTAAATGGATTGACGATGAGTCAGAGCCGTTTTCGCTGTTGTTTATCGATATCGATAACTTTAAATGCGTCAATGACACCCACGGGCATGACTTTGGAGATAAGGTTCTCAAACAGATCGCTTTGCGTTTGATGAGGTTCCGATCTCGCCTCAGCCTATTGGTACGTGAATCCAGTGATGAGTTTTTGTTCTTGACGCCCTTGTCGAATGAAGCTGAAATTAAACGACTCGCCAAGCGCATTATTGAAGTGCTTTCTCAACCTTATGAAGTTGAAAGCGCTCAGTTTTTGTTAGGTTGCAGCATCGGCGTAGCGCGTTTCCCAGAACACGGAAAAGATCTGGATAGCCTGTTACGTTCTGCCGATATTTCAATGTACAAAGCGAAACAGCAGCAAAACTCGTACAGTATTTTCACAACGGAAATGCAAGATGCTCATCTCTACAAAATGAAAGTAGAACAAAGGCTACGCATCGCTATCGAGAAACAAACGCTGTTCATGGTTTTCCAACCGCTGGTTCGTGCAAATGAAAGTATTCATGGTGTAGAAGCACTCGTGCGCTGGATTGATGAGGAATTGGGTTTTGTTCCGCCAGATGTCTTTATACCGATAGCAGAGAACACGGGTTTAATGCAAAAACTGGGGACTTTTATTATTGAGTCCAGCATTATGCAGATCGCCCACTTGCACCGAACAACAGAACAAAAAATCGGGCTGTCGATCAACATATCAGTGCGTCAGTTTTCTCATCAATCCTTCTCTGAGCACTTGTTCGCGACACTAGAAAAGTATCAACTCTCTCCTAGCTGTGTAACGCTAGAAATTACCGAGAGCTTGTTCATTGAAGATGTGACTTTGGTGAAACCGACTTTTGAAGCCCTCAAAGAGAAGAATATAAAGATCTCTTTAGATGATTTCGGGACAGGTTATTCATCACTAAGTATGTTGAAAGCACTGCCTATCGATGAACTTAAAATCGATAAGAGCTTTATTGAGAACATTGCTGTCGATCAGCAGTCACTCACCATGGTGCAAAACATCATCGCAATCGGTAAGAACTTCGGCATGGTGGTATTAGCAGAAGGCGTAGAATCAAACGAACACTTCGCAATTCTAAAGGCATGTGGATGTGACTTAATGCAAGGCTATTACTTCTCTCGTCCTATTCCTTATGATGAGCTGGCTACTCACCTAAACAAGAAAGTGACCGAGCACGCGGAATGTTCTGTTTAAGAACGTGAGTTAAATAGACGAGCTAAATAAGGTAGGCGGCTAAACACCTACCTTATTTTCTAGGTATTTTCTGTTCAGTTATTTATTCATTTCACTTTTTATTCATTTCACTATGCATAACATCGATCAACTGCCCGGAAGGATCTCCTGATAATTCCCAAGTAAAAATGCCGCCTAGGTCTGATTTCTTCGCCCATTCTGCCTTTGCTTTAATAGAACGCTGATCTTCAAAAGATATGAATACTTTTTTATCTGGGTTCCACAAATAAGGTGCTTGAGCTTGCTCATCATACTTATACTCATAACCTTGTTTACTGCTGTAGTTATTCATAAGATCCCAAAACATGAAGTAACCGTTTTCACCGGTACCAAACTGCGCCCCTTGTTCAGAAACTAGGTCACCTTTAGGCAGCTCTCCAGCAAAGTCTTTTGTCCCTTGCCAGCCTCGACCATAAAAAGCCGCCCCGATCACGAGCTTCTCGCTAGGAATACCTTGCTCTATCATCTGATTAATGAAGACATCAGCTCCCATTCCCCACCAACTGCGCTCTGTGGCATGTAAGTTTGTTGTGTGACCTGTTTGAGTTCCCCAGCCTCCGAGGAAGTCATACGTCATCGCAAACATGTTCGTCAAATATGGGCTAGCTGCGTTCCAATCAATTTGGGCAGCCTTAGCGCCAACACCGACAGCCGTTGAAAGCTCATAATCTCTTTGAGTCGTCTTTGATAGAGCGTCCAAATCACTTCTGATTGTTTTTACTAAAAGAGTAAAAGCTTCACGCTCTAGCGCTTTTTGCTCATCCGTTAGTTTCGTCTCTGGGTTCCAAGGCGAAGTGGTTAAGCCGCCGCCTCCTGGGTATTCCCAATCAAGATCAATACCATCAAAGAAGTCGTATTTTTGGATCAATTCAACAGCAGTTTTTGAAAAGTGCGCAATGGCTTGAGGATCTTTCGCCATCGCATGGAAAGGTTCAGACATTGTCCACCCTCCAAATGAGGGCAAAATTTTGATATTTTGATTGTCGGCCTTCAGTTGAGCTAACTGGGCAAAGTGACCTTTATAGGCGACATCAACACCCACGTCTCCGAAATCGACTTCTAACGCAGCTTCTTTATCCACAATAATCGCGGTATATGGTTGTTTGCTTGCACATTGCTGCTGAATTTGTTTTTGGACGGGCTCACCAGCACCGCTATGAGGACCACACATGCTCAAGAAGGCGTAAATAATATGTGAGAGCTTGTCTGCAGGTATGTCGTCAACGGTATAAGGGTTGTCTTTATTCAGATATTGCCAATCCGCAAAATACCCTGCGACGACTTTATCATCGGCATGTACTGTAGGTGTGAGCATACAAGCCGTGGCTATTGAGCTAAGCCCAAAGATAGAAATAGATTTAAAGATAGAACTTGATTGGTCACTGTTGCTAGAAATAGCGTGTGTGATAAATGACAGTTTCATAATTATCTCCTTTAGTGTGGCTTAACATTAAAGAGTGATAATTCTTTCAACCGCTGAACAAATTCACTATTCGAGTCATGTCTAATAGTTATCCCCCTTATTGCACTGGTTTCATTAGGGGGAATTTCCATGATTACTCAAATAGTGAATTCAACGAAGCATAAATATCTTACTATTCACTGCCGTTTGGTTTATTCACGCTAAGTTGTTCGTCCAAGTTAAGTACCGTCAAAGCATTACTTACGCTGGTCGCTATCACATCGACCACACCGGTCCTTAGTGCGCCTAATAGAGCTAATGGCTTACTGTTCTCCGCTGCAATGGCAATGACTTCCGCAATTGGGCGGAACTCTTCCAAGGCCAAACCAATCACACGGTCACTCATTACTGTGTTTGCTGTTTTACCGTGAACATCGAAAAAGTCATAACCCGCAAAGTCACCGACGACACCTTGTAATAAACGAGATTGAACGACCTCACCCGCCGTAAACCAGCCTAAATCGACCATATAGCTGTTTTCACTCATATCACCGATACCGACTAATGCAACATCGGCTTTTCGAGCGAGATCGAGGGTCTGCTTAACGGTGCTGTTTTCCATGAATGCGGTTTTTTGCGCTTTATTCTCGGCATAAGCAGGCGCGTACAAGGTTTCAGAGGATCCACCGTACTTTTTGGCTAGCTGCCTGCATATATGGTCGGCATTAAACATACCGCCTCTTGGGTGAATACCGCCGATACCACACACGAATTTACAGTCTCGTGGCGTAATTACGCCAGTGTGGTGAGCAACAGACGATACGTTTCGCCCTTGCCCTACTGTCACCACCATACCGTTTTTCAGTGTACTGGTAAGATAGTTCGACACTAAACCGGCTACTTGGAGTCGTTGCTTCTCTTCATTCGGTTGGTCTAGTGCCACAAGCGCACGCTTTACACCAAATCGTTCGATCAAACGTTGCTCGATCTTCGCACTAAAGACAGGGTGGTATTTCACGGTGATCTCAACAATGCCCTCATCTCGGGCTTGCTTGAGCATTCGACCAACCTTTGCACGGGAGATAGAGTACTTTTTAGATATCTCTTCTTGCGTGGCACCATCTTGATAATAAGCAACCGCTACTTCAGTGAGGAGATCAGTGTTTTCTTCGGAAACATCTTGGATATTCTTACTCATATACCACTCAACCAATATTTAACAATTATTTTACCTGCTTGAAGAACAAATGTTCGATGCTTAAGCAAGTGATACACAAGTTTACACCCCGAACATATGTAACAGCAAGGTACATTTGCTCATAGTCATAACCATGGTTTTGTTGTTGATTAATTCACCTCACTTTGCTCGTTAAACGTTTGCTTGCATAGCCCATGATTACTAGAGCGAAATATATTTGACTGAAGTCACCATACAGTACTATTTACCGTTGACTTTGGGGCTAGATCGGATAAATATGGCTACATCATTTACTCATCGAGCGATCAAATGTTCTGTGCAAATGTTCGTTCGGAGAAAAATTTAAATTAATGTAAGTTTGGCTCACTGGTACAACCATTGAGAACTTCATTAGTTAGCTTGCAAATGCCCACACCTCTCCCATTAATGAGGTGTTATGCGATACATAGGATGATCAAAATGAGCAATAAATTAGAGCAACTTCGTAAACTAACAACTGTTGTAGCTGACACTGGCGATATCGAAGCTATCAGCAAGTACACTCCTGAAGATGCAACAACTAACCCATCTCTAATTCTTAAAGCTGCTCAAATTGCTGAGTACGCTCCTCTAATCGATGCTTCTATCGAATACGCAAAAGCGCAAAGCGGTGATAAAGCACAGCAAGTTCAAGATACTTGCGACATGCTTAACGTGAACATCGGTAAAGAAATCCTAAAAGTTGTACCTGGCCGTATCTCTACTGAAGTAGATGCTCGTCTTTCTTACGACATGGAAGGCAGCGTTGCTAAAGCTCGTCAACTTATCAAAATGTACAACGACGCTGGTATCACTAACGACCGCATCCTTATCAAACTGGCTTCTACTTGGGAAGGCATCCGTGCTGCTGAAATCCTAGAGAAAGAAGGCATCAACTGTAACCTAACGCTTCTATTCTCTTTCGCTCAAGCTCGCGCTTGTGCTGAAGCTGGCGTATTCCTAATCTCTCCTTTCGTTGGTCGCATCATGGACTGGTACAAAGCGAAAGAAGGTCGTGATTTCGAAGCTTCAGAAGATCCAGGCGTAATCTCTGTTTCAGATATCTACAACTACTACAAAGACCACGGCTACAAAACTGTTGTTATGGGCGCAAGCTTCCGTAACATCGGCGAGATCCTTGAACTTGCTGGTTGTGACCGTCTAACTATCGCTCCTCAACTTCTAGCAGACCTAGAAGCAGCAGAAGGCGAAGTAGTAGAGAAGCTTATCGACTCTAACGGTACTAAAGAGCGTCCAGCAGCGATGACTCACGCTGAGTTCCTATGGGACCACAACCAAGATGCAATGGCTGTTGAGAAACTGGCTGAAGGCATCCGCAACTTCGCCGTTGACCAAGGCAAACTAGAAGACATGATCGCAGCTAAGCTGTAATCACTCTTACCAAATTCAAATAGGGGAACGTTCAGTTCCCCTACTTTTATCAATTTTGTTTTTCTTAATTTTTATTCGGAAGTTCTTATGAATCGCAAACATCTAGCTAACGCTATTCGTGCTCTAAGCATGGACGGCGTACAACAAGCAAACTCTGGTCACCCAGGCGCACCTATGGGTATGGCAGACATCGCTGAAGTACTTTGGCGCTCTCACCTAAACCATAACCCAGCAAACCCAGAGTGGGCTGACCGCGACCGTTTTATCCTGTCTAACGGCCACGGCTCAATGCTGATTTACTCTCTGCTTCACCTAGCAGGTTACGAGCTTTCAATTGAAGATCTTAAAAACTTCCGTCAACTGCATTCTAAGACTCCAGGTCACCCAGAGTACGGCTACGCACCAGGCATCGAAACAACGACTGGTCCTCTAGGTCAAGGCATCACTAACGCTGTTGGTATGGCTATGGCAGAGAAAGCGCTAGCAGCACAGTTCAACAAAGAAGGCCACGACATCGTAGACCACTACACTTATGCATTCATGGGTGATGGCTGTCTGATGGAAGGTATTTCTCACGAAGCATGTTCTCTAGCAGGTACGCTTGGTCTTGGTAAGCTGGTTGCTTTCTGGGATGACAACGGTATCTCTATCGATGGCGAAGTTGAAGGTTGGTTCTCTGACGATACACCTAAGCGTTTCGAAGCTTACGGCTGGCACGTAATCCCAGCGGTAGATGGTCACGATTCTGACGCTATCAACGCAGCGATTGAAGCGGCTAAAGCAGACCCTCGCCCTACTCTAATCTGTACTAAAACAGTGATTGGCTTTGGTTCTCCAAACAAAGCAGGTACGCACGACTGTCACGGTGCTCCACTAGGCGCTGAAGAAATTGCAGCAACACGTAAAGAATTAGGTTGGGAGCACGGTCCTTTTGAAATTCCGTCGGAAGTTTACTCAGAGTGGGATGCGAAAGAAGCAGGCGCAGCTAAGGAAGCAGCGTGGAACGAGAAACTTGCAGCTTATGAAGCAGCATACCCTGAGCTGGCAGCTGAATTCAAACGCCGCGTAAACGGTGACCTACCAGCTGAGTGGGAAGAGAAAGCATCGGCAATCATCGCTGATCTTCAAGCTAACCCAGCAAACATCGCATCACGTAAAGCATCTCAAAATGCTCTAGAAGCGTTCGGTGCTATGCTACCTGAATTCATGGGCGGCTCGGCTGACCTTGCGCCTTCTAACCTGACTATGTGGTCTGGTTCTAAGTCTCTTGAAGCAAACGACTTCTCTGGTAACTACATCCACTACGGTGTACGTGAATTCGGTATGACGGCTATCATGAACGGCATCGCTCTGCACGGTGGTTTCGTACCATACGGCGCAACGTTCCTAATGTTCATGGAATACGCGCGTAACGCAATGCGTATGGCTGCTCTGATGAAAGTTCAGAACATCCAAGTTTACACGCACGATTCTATCGGCTTAGGCGAAGATGGCCCTACTCACCAACCGGTTGAGCAGATCGCTTCTCTACGTCTGACTCCAAACATGAGCACATGGCGTCCATGTGACCAAGTTGAATCTGCAGTGGCTTGGAAACTGGCTATTGAGCGTAAAGATGGTCCTTCATCTCTAATCTTCTCTCGTCAAAACCTTGCACAACAAGATCGTAATGCTGAGCAAGTTGCTAACATCGCTAAGGGTGGTTACATCCTGAAAGATTGTGAAGGCAAGCCAGAGCTAATCATCATTGCAACTGGTTCTGAAGTTGAGCTTGCAGTTGAAGCTGCTGCACAACTAACCGCTGAAGGTAAAGCTGTACGCGTAGTATCTATGCCTGCAACTGACGCATTCGACAAGCAAGACGCTGAATACCGTGAGTCTGTACTTCCATCTGATGTTACAGCGCGTATCGCAGTAGAAGCTGGCATCGCTGACTTCTGGTACAAATACGTTGGCTTCGGTGGCAAGATCATCGGTATGACAACGTTCGGCGAATCTGCACCAGCAGGTGAGCTATTCAAGATGTTCGGTTTCACTACTGAAAACGTAGTAAACACAGCGAAAGAGCTTCTAGCTTAATCTTGAATACATTGTCTCGCCCTTCAATGGGTTGATGCATACAGAAAGCCCCGCATCAAAATGCGGGGCTTTTTTTGTCTTTTCTCTCATTCGGATTAAATCTAACGGCTATTTTTCTTCGAAACGCTTTGCCAGTTGGTAGAACTCATTGACTCGTTCTTTTAGCTCTGTGGAGTGGTCTTTCACAGAATGCGTTGCCACTAAGTTTTGTTCTGCGGTCGAGGCGATAGACTGCATATGCAGATTGACTTCACTCGACAGCTCACGTTGCTTATGAGCAGAACTTTCAACAGACTGCATGAGTTCATTCATGGATTGCATTAGGTTTTCGACTTCCGACAAGCGCTCTGCACTCACCTTCGCAACATCACCACATGCGTCCGTTTGCTTACGGTTCGCCAGAATATCTTTTTGCCACCCTTCAATCGTCGTTAGCATGGTATCGATGCTCTCTTTGATCTGAACCGTAGCCTTTGAGGTTCGACCCGACAATGCACGGACTTCGTCGGCAACAACGGCAAAGCCTCGTCCTTGCTCGCCCGCTCTCGCCGCTTCAATCGCAGCGTTCAGGGCCAACAAGTTGGTTTGTTCGGCGATTCCACCAATCTCTTCCATTATCTTGCTTACGCTCTGCGCTTGATCGCTCAGTTGGTAAGTCGTTTGAGTCGCCTTTTCAGCCTGAGAAGCTAGGCTCTCTAAGTTTTGATGAGTTTGATTAATGCTTTCTTTAGCGCCAGCACAGGTTTGCAAAGTCACATCAACAATCTGGTGCGCTTCTTCTGTGCGAGAAGAGACCTCATTGGCGGTGACTTCAACCTCTTCAGTCGCCTCTCGTACTTGAAGAATGTCTTTTGTTTGTTGATCTAAGGCTTCTGATACTTCAAATGACGTCGCATTTAGGTTGTCAGCCAAATCTTGTAACGGCTTGGCTGAGTCTGTCATGCGACCTAATACGGTGTGGATTCTTGCAGACAATAGTTTTAAGTGAAAATCGGCAATAGAGAACTGACTATTACCTGAATAAACAAGACGACTAACACTATCGAATTTAGATTGCAGCTTTTTCAACTGCAGTGGAGTATCAATCAGCTCTTGTCGGAAAAGCAGTGCTAATGCTGAAACAGGAAGTAGGCTCAACAACCATTGTGATACTTGCCCTACTTCAATGAGATTTGAAATTAACGGCGCAGCCAAAGAGCCTAGCAACACGGCGTAACGAACACTGTCACTGATCTTTAATGACCATTGGCGACCCGACTTTTCAGCCTTCAAGAGGCCTTGGTAAGCCTTATCTGCAACTTGTATCCATTCATTCTTTGGCTTAACACGAACAGATTGGTAGCCACTCACCTTACCATTGTCGTAAATTGGAGTTACATAAGCATCGACCCAGTAAAACCCACCAGATTTGGTTTTGTTTTTTACGATGCCACGCCAAGCTTTACCTTGCTTTAGGTTAACCCACATATCAGCAAAAGCGGCTTTCGGCATATCGTTATGCCTTACGATATTGTGGTGTTGCCCTAGCAATTCTTGTTGGCTGTATTCCGCTATGCGACAAAAAGCATCATTACTGTACGTAATCACGCCTTTTAAATCAGTGGTAGAGACAAGTTGTTCGTTTTCGCTGAGAAGCGTTTCACGAGATTGAGTAGATGAGCTGACAGTCATTATATTAACTTAGGTTAATTATTATTTTAGGCGAGGAATATATACAATTATTAAAGTTATGACAAAATGTGAACGTCACATTTTGTGTAAATGCCTGCTATTTATACAAATATTAGCTAAGTACCTCACAAAGCTAATAACTTCACTATCTTCTCATGCCAACAGTCACGACTCATCTAAGTTTACGGCAGTGGTAAATTTCACGGTTCTCATTGAGACAGAGGTATGGAATTTACGAATATTCAGATCTTTGCGTAGTACTCGCTCCACAAAGTCTTCGTAGGCTTGAATGTCTTTGACCGTCACAATCAGCATGAAATCAAAGCTGCCTGATATCTGATAGCACTGCGTGACCTCTTCTGCCTTTGAAATAGAATGGCGAAAGATTTGGTAAATATCCCCGCGATCACGCTCCATTTCCACGGACACAACCAAAGTCATCTTACTGCCGGTCAGTTCTGGATTAATGATGGACACACCACCGACAATCACGCCCTCTTCTCTCAGCCGTTTCACTCGCTTTAAGCAAGCAGGCGGTGACAACCCGACCAGCTCTGCTATTGTTAAATTTCACGTCATTTAAACACTGAAAGTTACTCTCAATACCCTAATTATTGATATTTTGAGTAAAAATAATTTGAGCATGGGTATTTACTAATGACTCAGTTATTACATGCGTATTTTAAAACACCGATAATAAAAAATTATCTTATTAGTTAGAACCCAACGCCTTGTATAAAGCGCCCTCCAGAATAATAACCACGACCTAATCAATGTTATTAAACATCCAAACTATCAACTATTCATTCAACAAAACCCATTAAATAACTGACAATAGAATAAATAACACTCCTTATTTTATATTAACTC
>NZ_JBFRTQ010000017.1:0-23257 GCF_041474195.1 Vibrio sp. 10N.222.52.C3
TGGCTCCCCTTGCAAGACTTGAACTTGCGACATACGGATTAACAGTCCGCCGTTCTACCAACTGAACTAAAGGGGAATTATTTGTGTCAACATCAGGTCTATAAAGACCATTATTTGTTAAGCACCAAATAATGGTGCCTCGAGGCGGAATCGAACCACCGACACGCGGATTTTCAATCCGCTGCTCTACCGACTGAGCTATCGAGGCAAAAGAATGGTGCCGACTACCGGAGTCGAACTGGTGACCTACTGATTACAAGTCAGTTGCTCTACCTACTGAGCTAAGTCGGCACACTAAATTCTTTATGCTTTCGTCCGTGCTACCACTCCCTGTTAAAGAGTGTTGACACCAACAAATCAAATTGTGGTGCCCGGAGGCGGAATCGAACCACCGACACGAGGATTTTCAATCCTCTGCTCTACCGACTGAGCTATCCGGGCAACGGAGCGCTATTAAACGGATTTTCTGCATAACCGTCAACTCCTTTTTTGAAAATAATTAAAAAAACCGTTCGTTCGTTGTTTTTTTATTCAAAAGTGAGGGTTATGTTTTACCTTGGTTAAATTCTTTTTTGAATTGCGTTACTTTTTCGAGGTATCGGCGCGACTCTTTATTTGGATGCTTCTTGGTAAGCGCCCAGTAGGCTTGGCTCGGTTGCAGCGAGTTTAAGTCTTGCATTGCTCGCTTTCTGTCCTTATTGAAGGTATTGAGTACGCCACCAGTACCGCCGTTATAGGCTGAAATCATACTGTATTCAAGCGTTAATGGGTTTTTTACGTCTTTCAAATAACGATTTTTAAGGATGTAAAAGTATGCGGTGCCAGCATCAATGTTGTTTTCTGGATTGAATAAGTACTCAGGGCTTGGTTCACCAGGTTTCTTTTTGACGTGTTCAAATACATCTCGACCAGCGGTTTTAGGTACCACCTGCATAAGACCATAAGCATTAGCCCAGCTTACGGCGTACGGGTTGAAGCTACTCTCTGTCTTGATGATAGCGTAGATTAAATCTTCAGGGATGTCATAACGCTGAGACGCTCGTCGAACGATGTCGGCATATTGATAACTACGCTGGCTAGCGTGGTCGGCCACCATTGGGATTTCAACGTAGTAGGCTTTTTTAAAGTCGACTTCTTTGGTTTTTAGGTTATTCGCGATCAGGTAATCCGCAAACTGGTTCGCTCGCCAAGTCCATTGAATGGGCTTTTTTTCTTGGTCTACGACCTGATTATAGAGGAAAGGTTTGCCTTCTAGCTTGATGCTTTTAGAAGAGAATAGATCGACATGCGCCGGATCATCTGGCGTCAAAAGGGTCGTCATGATCGCATTTTTGAGGTGTTTTTTCGGTTCGGTAGAGGAAACCGTTTCCACCGTTATCAGGCCTTGGCTAAAATTCACTTCTGAACGACTTAAGTAATTATCTATGTATTTCACATAGTTACTCTTACCTGCTATCTTGATTTCACTGCTACCCCAACGTTTTTGAATGTTGCCTGAAAAGCTATCTATTAATGAATCTAGCGCCCCGGTATCTTTTTCAAATTGTCCGGGTAGCTCAGCTAAATTCTTCACAAACCGGTTGGTTGGCTCGTAATTGACATCATAAATGCTTTCGACAAATTCACGGCTGCAGCCAGTTAATAACATGGCTGTTAGGAAGTAACTTAGCTTTTTCATAGTTCCTCATACAAAAATGACATCGCAGCGTTAACCATGATGTCATTAAAAATTGCTTAAATAAATGTCTTATTCGCTTGGTGGAGTATAGCCATCAATTACGACATCTTTACCTTCAAAAAGGAAGTTAACCATCTCAGTTTCAAGAAGTTTACGATGCTCAGGATCCATCATGTTTAGCTTCTTTTCATTGATAAGCATAGTTTGCTTGCTTTGCCATTGTCCCCAAGCTTCTTTAGACACGTTGTCAAAGATACGCTTACCTAAGTCACCTGGGTAAAGTTGAAAATCTAGGCCTTCAGCATCTTTTTGAAGGCGAGCACAAAATACAGTGCGGCTCATAGTGGTTCCTCTTATCGCGTTCGTTGATTCAAACGTCGTCGTTCAGTTCAAAGGGTAGGCTCTCAATAAGCTGCTTTACAGGAGCGGCTAGGCCAATTTCTTCCGGTTTTGATAAGTTATACCAGAGACCTTTAGCCCCTTCCATTATCAAATCTGGTTGTTTATCTAATTTCACTAATACTGGCGTGATATCTAAGTGGTAGTGGCTGAAAGTGTGTCTAAACGCAATCATGGTCTTGATCGAATTGGTTTGAGTGTCTTTGATCGAACGAAGATCTAGTTGATGTTCGATCTCTGCGTTTTCATTTTGAGGGAAACAAAACAATCCGCCCCAGATACCAGATTGAGGGCGCTGTTCGAGCCACACTTGGTTGTCGTGATACAGAATCACAAACCATGTGTCTTTTACTGGCTTTTCTTTCTTAGGCTTTTTGCCAGGGAAGTCGAGCTGTCTATCGAGCTTCTTGGCCTCACACATGCTTTCAATCGGGCACAAGGTGCACTTAGGCTTGCTACGGGTACAAACCATGGCACCCATGTCCATCATTGCTTGGTTGTACTTATCGACATCTTTGTTCGGAGTATGTGCTTCGGCGTGTTCCCAAAGCTGGTTTTCGACTTTCTTTTGCCCCGGCCAACCTTCAACGGCAAAACTTCTCGCAAGCGTTCGTTTTACATTGCCATCAAGAATCGCATGAGGAAGTTTATGAACCGATGATAAGACGGCTGCTGCTGTTGAGCGACCAATCCCCGGTAGCGCGTTCATCTCTTCGATAGACAGCGGAAATTCACCACCATATTGCTCAGCAACGATCTTGGCTGCTTTATGTAGATTGCGAGCTCGTGCGTAATAACCAAGCCCTGTCCATAAGTGGAGTACCTCATCTTGTTCGGCGTTCGCTAGGTCGATAACCGTTGGAAAGCGTTCTAAGAAGCGTTGGTAGTATGGAATCACCGTAGCAACCTGAGTCTGCTGAAGCATGATTTCAGATAGCCAAACGGTGTAGGCGGTTTTGTTTTGTTGCCAAGGCAATTCTTTACGCCCGTAGGCGTCATACCACTTTAATATGGCGGTTGCGAAAGGAGTCACGACATGCTCTATGCTTTGCTATTATTAGAAGCGAAATTGCACCACACTTAACGTTGGATGTAAAACAGACAAATTGTGTGGGAATTTATCCACGGAAAGACTTGCACCGGAGGCAATTCTTTGGATAATCCCCGCTTTGATTAATCAATGTGCAGGCAAAAATCAATGAGTGAAGTGACCACTAACGAATATACTGAAGACGGCAAACTGGTTCGTAAGATCCGTAGCTTTGTTCGCCGCGAAGGCCGCTTAACAAAAGGCCAAGAGAACGCGATGAATGAATGTTGGCCAACAATGGGTATCGACTACAACCCAGAGCTTCTTAACTGGAAAGAAGTATTTGGCAACGATAACCCGGTTGTACTAGAGATTGGCTTCGGTATGGGTGCATCACTGGTTGAAATGGCAAAGAACGCACCTGAGAAAAACTTCTTAGGTATTGAAGTTCATAGCCCGGGTGTTGGTGCGTGTTTAGGTACAGCTCGCGATGCTGGCGTAACTAACCTGCGTGTAATGTGTCACGATGCTGTAGAAGTATTTGAACACATGATCCCAGATAGCAGCCTGCATACTCTGCAACTGTTCTTCCCTGACCCATGGCACAAAGCTCGTCACCATAAACGTCGTATCGTTAAGGCTGAGTTTGCAGAGATGGTTCGCGGCAAGCTTCAACTTGATACTGGTGTTTTCCACATGGCAACAGACTGGGAAAACTACGCAGAACATATGATTGAAGTGATGAACGTAGCTCCAGGCTTCGAAAACATCGCTGAAGATGGTGATTACATCCCTCGTCCGGATGAGCGCCCGCTAACTAAGTTTGAAGCGCGTGGCCACCGTTTAGGTCATGGTGTTTGGGACATTAAGTTCAAGCGTACTAAGTAACTTCGAATCAAATTAAGTGAAGGGTAATCCGACTTAGGGTTTAACCCCTACACTTTATGGGATTGATTAAAGCCAACATTATTGTAATGTTGGCTTTTTTGTCCTTAGGCTTTTATTTCAGTAAAGGCTTAACGACAGAAAGTAATACCAATCACAGTAAGTAAGTGATCAGAAATAGCGTAGGAAAAAGGCTTGAGAACAAGGCAGCATTTTTCGATAAGTAGTTACTCTACAATCAAAAATTCTAACGCAGTTATCGAGCATTTTAACAAGCTAGAGTGAGCAGTTATTTACTACGATTGGTATATGTTACACCCCTACAAAAATAACAATATAGAAGTAAGCGCACATGAAACCAACTCAAGCTATTTTGGCCGAGATCTTAGACGAAGTTCGTCCTTTAATTGGACAGGGAAAGGTCGCTGATTATATCCCTGCACTGGCTCGCGTATCGAACCAGAAACTGGCGATCGCGGTATACACTAATGAAGGTGAGGTGATTAAAGCAGGCGATGCTGAAGAAGCATTTTCTGTGCAATCTATTTCTAAAGCCTTGAGCCTGACGCTAGCTATGGTGCTATATAAGCCTGAAGAGATTTGGCAAAGAGTAGGCAAAGAGCCTTCTGGTCAAGCCTTTAACTCGATGATTCAGCTTGAGATGGAGTATGGTATTCCCCGCAACCCGTTCATCAATGCGGGGGCAATTGTCGTTGCAGACCTACTACAAAGCCGCTTGTCTGCGCCTAGGCACCGCTTGTTAGAGTTTGTGCGTCAGTTGTCGGGTGATACTCATATTGTGTATGACAAGGTGGTAGCGGCTTCAGAAATGATGCACAGCGATCGTAATGCTGCCATTGCTTATTTGATGCGTTCATTTGGTAATTTTGAGAATGATGTTATCCCAGTTCTGAATAACTACTTCCACGCTTGTGCGCTTAAAATGACGTGTGTGGATTTGGCAAAAACCTTTAGCTATTTAGCAAACAAAGGCGTGTCGGTTCAAACCAAGAAAGAGATCATCACGCCAGTTCAAACCAAGCAGTTGAATGCTTTGCTTGCGACGTGTGGCTTGTACGATGGGGCTGGTGAGTTTGCCTACCGTGTTGGTATGCCAGGAAAATCGGGCGTTGGTGGCGGTATTATTGCTATCGTTCCTGGCGAAATGACGATTGCGGTGTGGTCTCCAGAGCTTGATCCTTCTGGCAACTCGCTCGCAGGTACTAAGGCTCTAGAGTTGCTTTCAGAGCGAATTGGTCGTTCTATTTTCTAAGAGAAAGATTCGAGCACGGACGTTTTCCTATAGAACGCTTCGCTCCGAGAGAGGGCTATAAAACAAAAAGGGTTGACCCTAAAGCCAACCCTTACGCAATGCTTCTCGAATCTCGAATCTCGAATCTCGAACTACTCGTCTTCTTCTGCCATAAAGGCTTCTAACAGATCATTGAGAAACAGCTTTCCTTTTTCAGTGATCTGCCAGTGAGTGTCGGTTTCCTTCAAGTAGCCTAGCTCTTTTGCCCATTCAATCGTTTTTTGAATCGAGTCAAAACCAAGCCCTGTCGTATCAATGAAATCCTGCTTTGGACATGCTTCCATTAACCTAAAGCGGTTCATGAAAAATTCAAAAGGGCGGTCTTCATTCGGCACTTCAAATTCATCTGATAGATAAGGTTTTACCATGTTTTGGTACGCAGCTAGATAGCCTCTAGGGTGCTTAACCTTAGTGGTACGAACAATGCGTCCATCTGTAAAGCTCAGCTTGCCATGAGAGCCACAGCCAATACCTAGATAGTCACCAAAGCGCCAGTAGTTGAGGTTATGTTGGCACTGATATCCCGGCTTGCTGTAGCCTGAAATTTCGTACTGCACATACCCTGCGTCTGCGAGCTTCTTATGGCCTAGGTCGAAGATATCCCAAAGGTCATCATCATCAGGCAGCGTTGGTGTTTTGTAATAGAACATGGTGTTAGGTTCTATTGTTAGCTGATACCAAGATAAGTGCGGAGGGTCGAGTTCTATCGCTTTATCCAAATCAGCCAACGCTTGTTCAATACTCTGTTCGGGTAAGCCGTGCATTAAGTCTAAATTGAAACTATTCAATCCAATCTTATGCGCTAAATGAGCAGCATTTACCGCTTCATCTTGACCATGAATACGCCCAAGTCTTTCCAGTTTCTCTTGCTCAAAACTTTGCACACCCACCGAGATTCGAGTAATGCCTGCCTTTTGGTAACCTGCAAAACGCTCAGCTTCGATAGTTCCCGGGTTGGCTTCCATGGTGATTTCTATTTCAGGTTTGAACGGGATGCGCTGTTCAATGCCTTGTAACAATCGGCCAATTCCTTCAGGAGAAAACAGGCTTGGGGTACCGCCACCAATAAAGATCGAATGCAGTGGGCGAGGCATACCATTGAGCTGATATTTTTCGATATCAGTATCGAGATCTTCAAGCAGTGCATCGATGTACTCTTTTTCAGGGATCTCGGCTTTCAGAGCGTGAGAGTTAAAATCACAATACGGACACTTTTGTACACACCATGGGATGTGTACATAGAGGCTAAGTGCGGGTGGTATTAGCGCTGCATTGTGCATTACAGAGCTTGCTCCTTGAGAGTCTTGAATAGTGACGCAAGCGCTTTACCACGGTGTGATAGTTGCTTCTTACGCGAAGATTCAAGCTCTGCTGAGGCGCAGTTATCTTCTGGTACAAAGAACACAGGATCGTAGCCAAAGCCATTCTCACCGTGTTCTTCAGTAAGAATACGACCTTCCCATTTACCGTGACACACTAGAGGTGTTGGATCATTCTCGTGACGCATTAGCACCAACACACAGTGGAAACGCGCAGTACGCTTTTCAGTTTCGACACCTTGCATCGCATCTAATAGTTTTTTGATGTTCTGCTTATCGGTTGCCCCTTCACCTGAGTAACGCGCTGAATAGATACCTGGCGCACCATTTAAGTAATCAACCTCTAAACCTGAGTCGTCAGCAATGGCTGGCAGCCCTGTTTCTTTCGCTGCGTGGCGAGCTTTGATGATGGCATTTTCAATGAAAGTCGTTCCTGTTTCAGCGACTTCTGAAACGTTAAATTCACTTTGCGCGACAACGTCAAAACCAAACTCAGACAGAATATCTGCCATCTCGCGAACTTTACCTTGGTTGCCTGTTGCTAAAACAATCTTACTCATGGGAATGTAGCTCTAAATAAGTCAATAAATGAAAAGTAAGGTTTGAGCTTACTCTTCTATATAGAATTTCTGTGTGAAACGCAGTGGACCAGTGCCTTTTAGGCCTGCGTTCACATCGATGTCGAAGGTGATGTTTTCTTCGTGAGTTACGGGGAACTCAGCAAGGTAATAAATCGCATCGCCTTCTTTGATTTCTCGAAACTTCAAAGTACGGGTGTTTCCAACGAGGTTCTTCGCTGTTCCCGTAATTTTAGCCGTTGTCGCAGGCTTGCCTAGAGAAGCCTTGTCTAACACGCTGATGTTGAGGATTGCTGAGTATCCATTTCGCTTAAGTTTGTATTGCTTAGCGACTTGCGAAGTTAAGAACGTGGAATTAAAAGCCGAGTAATGAACCTCGACATCCTTAATGTTCTTAAATTGCCCTGCTGAGCTTGGTAAGGCAACAAGAGCGGTGAGTAGTGCTGTTATCCATAAACGCATAATGACTCCAATAAATAGCAAAAAGCCATCATAGGATGGCTTTGACTTCAGTTGGGATTTGGCTTGGCGAGCATATTCGAACTTGCTTGTGCCTACCGAGATCTCCCTTTTCTATCTTAATTTGCCCTTTGGCGACCTTAAACTGTTTCGCAAGGTATTTCGCTAAATGGGCATTGGCTTTGCCATCAACCGGTGGTGCAGTAATGGCAATTTTCAGTTCCTGACCGTGCAAGCCGACAATTTTGTCTCGGCTTGCTTTGGGTTGGATATAGAGCCTAAGAAGAATATCGTCTTCCTCGGCCCAAACCGCTTTTGGCATCGTCAAAGTACCTGATGTTTGTACTTGAATTATAGCTGATACCAAATAGGGCCAATCATGTCGCCCATTAGGAAGTTCGCAAATTGCAGAACAATGAACAGAACCAGTACGCTTAGGTCGAAACCACCCATGTCCGGAAGGATACGGCGGATAGGCACTAGCATTGGTTCAGTCAGTTGATGGAATACGTACTCGATTGGACTACGACCTTGGCTTACCCAGCTTAGGATTGCACGGATAAGTAGAACCCAGAAGATCAAACCACCAGCCGCTTTGAGCAGAGACAGTGCACCAAAGATAAGGAAGCTAATATCGAAAACGGCAGCGCCGCCAGAGATAATCAGGTTTAGAGCAACGAACTTAAGTACACACAGCACATAAGCGAAAACAACGGTCGCTAGATCAAGGCTGCCGATTGATGGAATAACTCGGCGTAGTGGGGCAACAACCGGTTGTGTCGCTTTTACGATGAATTGTGAGAATGGGTTGTAGAAATCTGCACGTGATGCTTGTAGCCAGATACGCAAGATCACAACCATGATGTAAAGATCAAAAACGGTCGAGATCAGAAAGCTCATCGAGTTCATATTGTTTCCTTTTTCGGATTTACTTGTCGCTTAGATATAACCAGAGCGGCAAAATGCTTGTTTACCTTGATTGGTACTAAAACAGTTTTTCCATCTCTTCAGCTCGAGCAACCGCCGCTTGCATGGCTTTTGCTACGATGTCTGATAGTTGATGTTCGTTAAACGTGCGTAGTGCTTCTGCGGTCGTGCCGCCTTTGGATGTCACTTGTTCACGCAGTGTTGATAATTCAGTATCTTGGTTTGCTACCACCATCTCTGCCGCGCCTAATGCAGACTGCTGCACTAGCTTACGAGCGGTTTCTTGGTCAAAACCTTGCTTGATTGCTTCAGCTTGCATCGCTTCCATAAACAGGAAGAAGTAAGCCGGAGCGCTACCCGCCGCCGCAATGATGTTGTTGATTCCAGACTCTTGTTCAACCCAACTTACTTCACCAACAGCTTGCATCAGCTGAGAAGCAAAGTCTTTATCATCTTGGCTGACAGTTGCATCGGCATAAAGACCACTCATCCCTTTACCAAGCAGTGATGGCGTGTTTGGCATCACACGAACAAGGTTCAGTTGGCAGTTTAACATCTCATTAAGTCGATTCGCATTAATACCCGCGGCAATTGAGATAACCAGTTTGTTGCTGAAGTCGATATCTTGTAAGGGTTTACATACATCAGCCATCATTTGTGGCTTCACGGATAACACAACAACGTCTGCTTTTTCAGCTGCTGCAATATTATCGCTGGTGGTATTGATGCCGTATTCTTGTTCTAACGGCAGCCTTCTGGTTTCTGAAGGTGCTGTCGCAGTAATCTTTTGCGCTGGGTAACCACTAGCAACTAAGCCAGCTACAATTGAGCGAACCATGTTTCCCGCCCCAATAAAGGCGATGTTCTTATGTACCATATATAAAATCCTGAGCGTGTCGCTGCGCGGATAAGGCGAAGCGGTATCAATACTTGTACTTGTCGTTACTTACTACGGCTATTTCGCGTAATCACGAGCGCCGAAAATAGCTGTTCCAATACGAACCATTGTGCTGCCAGCCTCAACTGCTGCATCCATATCACCACTCATCCCCATCGAAAGGGTATCAATGTCTGAATACTTCGCGGCTAGCTTGTCTTTAAGCTCTGCCAGTTGAGAAAATGCATTAAGCTGAGATTGATAGTCAGATACGTTTGCAGGAATCGACATCAATCCTCTTAAGGTGAGGTTGGGGAGCGATGAAATCAACTCCGCGAGTGCAAAAACTGTCTCTTCTGAGGTTCCAGATTTGGACTCTTCACCACTGGTGTTTACCTGAATCAACACTTGCAAAGGTGGAAGTTCGCTTGGTCGTTGATCATTAAGCCTTTGTGCGATCTTATCGCGATCGACGGAATGCACCCATTGAAAGCTTTCCGCGATTGGGCGGGTTTTATTGGATTGAATTGGACCAATAAAATGCCACTCTAAATTTAGGTTAGAATGTTGTTCTGAAAAGTGTTTTACTTTATCTACACCTTCTTGAACATAGTTTTCACCAAAGGCAACTTGGCCTCCTAGTGCGGCTTCTAGAATCGCATCAATAGGTTTAGTTTTGCTGACGGCTAAAAGTTGCACGGACTCTGGAGCTCGTCCGCACTTTTGCTCAGCACTACGAATCTGTGAGGTGATTTGTTCGATATTTTGTTGAATACTACTCATAGCTGACTTTACTTAAGGGAAAATAAATGGATATCACTGAGTTACTAGATTTTAGTGTAAAGCATAACGCGTCAGATCTACATCTTTCTGCGGGTGTATCTCCAATGGTACGTATAGATGGTGAAGTAAGGAAGCTTGGAATCCCAGCTTTGAGTCATGCTGATGTGCATCGTTTGGTTTTTGAGATCATGAGCGATTCACAACGCGGCGAGTTTGAAGAAAAACTGGAAGTCGACTTCTCTTTTGAATTACCCAATGTTGGTCGCTTTCGTGTTAATGCGTTTAACCAAGCCCGTGGCTGCTCAGCTGTCTTTCGAACTATCCCTGTCGAAATCCCGACTTTAGATCAGTTAGGTGCACCTGAGATCTTCGAAAGGATTGCTAACTACGAAAAAGGGTTAGTGCTCGTCACTGGTCCAACTGGCTCTGGTAAATCAACGACTCTTGCGGCGATGGTTGATTACGTAAATCGCAACCACAATAAGCATATTCTGACGATTGAAGACCCGATTGAATTCGTTCACACCAATAATAAATGCCTAGTCAACCAGCGTGAAGTTCACCGTGATACCCACAGTTTTAAAGCGGCACTGCGCAGTGCCTTACGTGAAGACCCAGACGTGATTCTGGTTGGTGAACTTCGTGACCAAGAGACGATTAGCTTAGCGTTAACCGCAGCAGAAACGGGTCACTTGGTCTTTGGTACTCTGCACACCAGTTCTGCGGCTAAAACGATCGACCGTATTATCGATGTGTTCCCAGGTAGCGATAAAGATATGGTTCGTTCGATGTTGTCTGAATCACTGCGCTCGGTGATAGCCCAGAAGCTGCTAAAGCGTGTTGGTGGTGGTCGTGTGGCGTGTCATGAAATCATGATGGCAACACCTGCGATCAGAAACTTGATTCGTGAAGATAAGGTTGCGCAGATGTACTCGATCATTCAAACGGGCGCAGCGCACGGCATGCAGACCATGGAACAAAATGCGAAGCAGCTGATGGCGCAGGGCTTGGTTGATTCGGAAGAGGTCGAGAAAAAGATCGAAATTGAAACCTCAATGTTTTAATCAAGGTGGACACAATGGAATTGAATCAAATCCTTGAGGGAATGCTTTCTCAAAAGGCATCGGATCTTTATATCACGGTTGATGCGCCAATCCTTTTTCGTGTGGATGGTGAATTACGCCCCCAAGGAGAGAAGCTGAATGCGGCTCAAGTTGCTCAATTACTTGATGCGATGATGGAACAAGACCGACGTGATGAATATCAGCAAACGCGTGAGGCTAATTTTGCGATTGTGCGTGACTTTGGTCGTTTTCGTGTCAGTGCATTCTTTCAGCGAGAGCTACCTGGAGCGGTCATTCGACGTATCGAGACTAATATCCCAACCTTTGAGCAACTAAAGCTTCCTGATGTACTACAGGACCTATCAATAGCTAAGCGCGGACTTGTGCTGGTGGTTGGTGCGACAGGCTCTGGTAAGTCGACCTCAATGGCTGCAATGACAGGCTATCGCAACACCAATCGCTCGGGACATATCTTGACGGTTGAAGACCCGATTGAATTTGTGCATGAACATAAAAAGTGCATCGTGACACAGCGTGAAGTTGGACTCGACACCGAGAGCTATGAAGTCGCGCTTAAGAACTCGCTACGCCAAGCACCAGACATGATCTTGATTGGCGAAATCCGTAGCCGTGAGACCATGGAATACGCGATGACCTTTGCTGAAACGGGTCACTTGTGTATGGCAACCTTGCACGCCAATAACGCTAACCAAGCGCTAGAGCGTATTCTTCATTTGGTGCCGAAAGAGCAGAAAGAACAGTTCTTGTTTGACCTATCGATGAACCTGCGTGGTGTCGTCGCTCAGCAACTCATTCGCGACAAGAATGGCAGCGGGCGTCATGGTGTATTCGAGATTCTGCTGAATAGCCCTCGTGTTTCTGACTTGATTCGTCGTGGTGAACTACACGAACTGAAAGCAACCATGGCTAAATCGAAAGAGATAGGTATGCAGACCTTTGACCAAGCTTTGTATGATTTAGTGATAGCAGGCAAGATCAGCGAAGAGGATGCGTTCCACAGTGCCGATTCTGCTAATGACTTGCGCTTAATGCTCAAAACTAGACGTGGTGATGACGACTACGGAACTGGGGCGTTGGCTGGTGTGAAGATAGATATGGGGTGATAAAAAACGCCTGATTTGATTCTAGGTTAAAATCAGGCGTTCATCATATTCATCGTTCGACTGCGTCTGTATTATCAACGCTTCTTGTTCTTAGGCTCGCTGATTACGTCTGCGTCAGTCGAAGTATGATTCATATAACCTGCATTATTGGAGCTTGTCGAACTGCATGCTGATATTGCTAGAGCTACGAAGATTGCTAGAAAAATTTTCATGTGAACTCCCACTTACCTAATAATGAATTGCTTCGACATTACGTCGTAATATCATTATAGGATCACAAAGGAGTTTAATCTTTGAGCTCTTAATTTTCGTTATGAATATTGTGCTTCAAACCAGCTCTCTAAAATGACGACTGCAGACTGGTTATCGACATTGCCTTTGCTTAGCGCTTTATAGCCGCCCATTTCAAAAAGGTCGGCTCTTGCTTCTGTGGTCGAGAGTCTTTCATCATGCAGTTCAACATCGACACCAAATCGTCCTTTAAGGCGGTTAGCGAACTTCTTCGCTCTAGGTGTAATGGTTGCTAAGTCTTTACCATGAAGGTCGGTAGGAAGGCCGACTACAATCAGGTTCGGCTGCCACTCCTTAATTTGTTTTTCGATATCGACCCAATTTGGGATGCCATCTTTGGCTTTAAAAGCTTTTAGAGGGCTTGCGGTGCCCGTGATTTCTTGTCCTATCGCACTGCCGATACTTTTTGTACCGTAGTCAAATGCCATAATTGTTCGTGACATGGGGTTTCCAAATTTATCTGTGTTTGAGAGTGTCTGTTTATTTTATTTAGCTGATTTGAACTAGGCGTGGCCAGCGTCTGCTGAAAGCTGAGCCGCATTTATTCCTAACATCTGCACGGCGACTTTCCAGCGGTCAGAAATCGGTGTATCGAAGATGACCTTCGGATCGGCTTCAACGGTTAACCATGAGTTCTCGGTCAGTTCGGTTTCCAGTTGTCCCGGCTCCCATCCTGCATACCCAAGTGCGACTAAATAATTCATCGGCTCATCTTCTGTGCCCAACACCATCAAGATATCTTTTGAAGTCGTCACCGAGATTTGATCTGTCATGTTGATGCTGGATTGATAGCTGCCTTTAGGTTTGTGCAAAATAAATCCACGGTCTTCTGCGACCGGTCCACCATTCAATACAGGCTTATCAAGACTTGCTTGGTTGGGTTTTGGCTGATCAGAATCAACCTCAACTTGCTTAAGCATGCTACCGACAGTGACATCAATAGGGGCGTTGATCATCAAACCCATCGCGCCTTCGTCATTGTGCTCACAAAGGTAAATCACCGAATTTTGAAAGTATGGGTCTTTCATTCCGGGCATAGCAACCAGAAAGTGGTTCGTTAAATTCATAGAGCCTCCTGCCAGTGTGTTCCCAGTAAAGGAAAAAGAGCGGCGTAAAGCCGCTCATTGTTCTTTGCCTAGATATTTCTGTGTTTTCGAATAGCTAAGGCTTTCTTTAGTTTAGGCTATTTAGCGTTAACGCGACGCTCAATTGCATCCATTAATTTACCTGTAACTGAAATATCAAAAGCGGCTTCAATTTCACGGATACAAGTAGGGCTAGTCACGTTAATTTCAGTCAGCTTGTCGCCGATAACATCAAGCCCAACAAAGATTAAGCCTTTCTCTTTCAGTGCTGGAGCAACTGCTCTTGCGATAGCCCAGTCTGTTTCACTTAGAGGACGAGCTTCACCTGTACCGCCAGCAGCAAGGTTACCTCGAGTTTCCCCTTTTGCAGGAATACGCGCTAGACAGTAAGGCATTGGCTCACCGTCAACCACAAGAATACGCTTATCACCATTGCTGATGTCTGGAACAAAAGTTTGTGCCATTGCGTAGTTCTGACCGTGGTTGGTCAAGGTTTCAATAATAACTGATACGTTTGGATCGCCTTCTTTCACACGGAAGATAGACGCGCCGCCCATGCCATCAAGTGGTTTTAGAATCACGTCGCCGTGTTCTTCTCGGAACGCTTTAATTTTTTCAGCTTTACGAGTCACGATGGTGGTCGGTGTCAGTTCAGGGAACCATGCCGTGAACAACTTCTCGTTACAGTCACGTAGGCTTTGTGGTTTGTTGACGATCAGTGCGCCGTTCTCTTCAGCACGCTCAAGAATGTAAGTTGCGTAGATGTACTCAGTATCAAACGGAGGATCTTTACGCATTAGTACCGCATCTAAATCGGATAGCGCGATAGTCTGTTCTGATTTGAACTCGTACCAACCGTTTGGATCTTCTTTTAGTTCAACAACCTTAGTGTCAGCAATGGCTACGCCTTGATCTAAATGTAGATCATCCATTTCCATGTAATGGATTTCGTAACCACGACGCTGAGCTTCAAGCATCATGGCAAAGCTAGAGTCTTTTTTGATGTTAATGGATGAAATTGGATCCATTACGATGCCAAGTTTGATCATTTTTTTCTCCTAGCCTAGATCGCCAAAACGGACTTGTAAGGCAGTAATTGCGGTTAGAGCTGCTGTTTCGGTACGAAGTACACGTGGGCCGAGTAGCGTCTCTTCAAATTTGTATTGTTCTGTCATGCCGATTTCTTCAGCCGACAAGCCACCTTCAGGGCCGATCAATAGGCGTACCTTACTGATAGGTTCTGGAAGGGTATTAATTGAGTATTTTGCACGAGGATGTAAGTTCAGCTTTAATGCTTCACTCGGTTCGCTACACCACTCTTCAAGTTGCATGATAGGGCGAATGACTGGAACCGTATTGCGGCCACACTGTTCACACGCCGCGATAGCAATCTTTTGCCACTGTGCGAGTTTTTTCTCGAAGCGTTTTGTATCAAGCTTAACGCCACAGCGCTCTGAAATTAAAGGGGTAATGGTGTTCACACCAAGCTCAACCGATTTCTGAATCGTGAACTCCATTTTGTCGCCACGTGAAATCACTTGGCCTAAATGTAAGTCTAACGGAGATTCGCTGCTGCGTTCGATGCGTTCAGAAACATTAACGGTGACATTTTTCTTTGATACTTCGGCTATCGTCGCAGGGAATTCAGCGCCACTGCCATCAAATAGAAGGACTTCTTGGCCTTCTTTCATGCGAAGGACACGACCAACATGACCCGCGGCATCTTCGCCTAAAGCGAGTGAACCTAACTGATGAATGCGTTCTGGGTGATGAATACGAGGGATTCTCATGCTGGTAAACCTATAAATATGTTCATTTGGGTATTTTGTCTCTGCCTAACATGGATGCTTTTAGTTGAAAAAACAAGGGTAGAGCAAGAGTTTCAGGGGCAATTCTGAAACTCTTGTTTGAGATAGTTAGGAATGTTGATTGTACGAGCGACGTTATTTACAAGCAGGGTAAACAAATGGGTTGTGATTACCTTGGATGGCATAGATTCGCTCATCACGAGTACATTCCCACTTGTCGACAGGAAATTGCTTGTTCCACGCCATCATTAGGTTGGTTTGTTGCTTAGATAGTTTGAAACCATACTCTTGGCTCATGTAAAGGTAAGTACGCGCGATAGAGCCTTTTGCTCTGTCTGGCGGCATAACTTTACGCTGCTTGAAGTTGACCTGCATTTCACACTGACCATAGCTCACACCATCCATGCCATTCCACTGACTGAAGTTGTAGTTGGAGCGATCACCGTTAACCTCGCCAATGGCCGGAGTTAGGTTGTGAAGGTCGGCTTCCATGGATTTGAATATTTTGTCATTGCGAGTGCAGTTCTTGCGCCCACCATCTTGCCAACACTGACGCTGGTGGCCAAATTGCCAAGCTGGAACCACGTGTTCCCACTCAATTCGACTCGCCCGCTTTTGTTGTTTTCGGACTTGATAGCCACAGCCATCAAGGTCGGGAATGCCTTTCTTTTTGTCCTTCCAAGTAATGTCACAGCCGCAATAAAATGAAGTCGGATGGTCGAGGTAAATCTTCACCGCTTCTCTTTTTGCTTTGGAAAATGAGCTCGGTGGTGCGGCGAGAACGCTTTGGGTTACCAGTAGGCCAAATACTATTGTTAAGTAAAAAGACACAGGTAGGCCAAATGCTTTGATGGTGAGTTTTTGCATAGAAAAAGACTGATAAAAGTATGATAAACATCAGTCTAGCACTCAAAGGATGAGTTTCTCCATTACATTTCTATCATCA
The DNA here is from genome assembly GCF_041474195.1 of Vibrio sp. 10N.222.52.C3. Classification (NCBI taxonomy): domain Bacteria; kingdom Pseudomonadati; phylum Pseudomonadota; class Gammaproteobacteria; order Vibrionales; family Vibrionaceae; genus Vibrio; species Vibrio sp. 10N.222.52.C3. The sequence goes on from NZ_JBFRTQ010000017.1 coordinate 16,566, forward strand.
GCTTAATCGAGTGTTGCTTTCTGAAATAAAAAGGATGGGGTTACCAAATCGAATAGGTGCGAGTCTAGGACTTTAGCTGAGCTGTGTGCCTGTGAAGGATAAGGTTTGATTGCACAGCTGGCAGCGATAGGTCGATTGATTTCGAAGCACTTTATTGTGTCGTCTGATTGATAATGGGTAAGTGGTGCACTCACATCGATATTCAAAGGTTTTCCCTTGAACTGAAGCTATTTCAAAGCTGTGAGTTGTTTTGGCTGGAACGTTGAATACCTTTTCCATCACGTATTTCCACTCGTTTCCGTGAGGCCTAACACGTCCGAAAACCTGATGCGTGATTAGGTGTGCGAGCTCATGCGGCACAACTTCGTTGATGAAGGCGTCTTCATTTTCAGAAAATAGTACGTGGTTGAGCTTAATTTCGTTGAGCTGAAGGTAGGCCTTTCCCGCTGCTTTACCTCTTAACTTGAAGGTGATAGTTGGGTGTGGAAATTCACGAGAGAAATGTTGATTTGCGATAGCTAGGCACTCGGCCAATTTCTTATTTGCTCGATGTTGTTGCGGGGTGTAAGACAAACGTTGTTAACTCCAAATAAAAGACCTCAGCGTTTAAGCCAAGGCCTCATCATAACATTGCTTTTTGATCTAGCGATGCTTTACACGTGATGTTTTTTCTTAATGATCTCGTGATAAGCGTGCCATGTACCATAACCAAGTAGCGGCATGGTGACGATCATTCCGATGCCGTAGGTGGCAAAACCCACCAGAATACCGGCACAAATAATACTTGCCCAAACCACCATTGCAGGAATGTTCGATTTCACGGCATTAAAGCTAGTGAAAATTGCACTCATCACATCAACGCGTCTCTCCATCATTAACGGAATTGAAAATGCTGAGATGCTAAATATGAGGCTTGCGATAACAAAACCAATCACAGAACCCGTAATTAAGAAGGGAGCGAACTCAGCCAGTGGTGCGCCTTGCACTGAAGGGTAGAGCGCGTGCAATAACGCAGCGATACGCATCCAGAATATCATCGCAACCATCAATACGATCGCAAAGGCCCATTGGTGGGTGGAGTTGCGAGTGATGGCTTTCATCGAGTGCAGTAGGCTTGCGTTGTGGCCTTTTTCTCTTTCCCAAGCTGCGTCATACAAGCCCAGAGCAAGAAACGGCCCTATTAGCATGTACACGATCAGGCTTGGCATTACGACCAAGTGTGTTCCTTGCCATTGGACAAGCTGAACAATGGCGATTGCCGCTCCCATAAAGCACAAACCGTAGAATGCGCTGATTAATGGCATTCTTACTAAGTCATGCAGAGCAAGCGACAACCAATGAAAGGGTGCGGAAATACTGATTTGGTTACAAGGAATGGTGCGAGCGTAATCCTTATCGCTGACCTTGTGTTTTTTATCGTTCAGTTCGGATGGGTGCGCGGTACGAGGCATAGATCCCCCTAGTTAAATAACGTCCTAGTTATAATTCCATAAGGCTCATCGATGTGGCTTGTGTGAGAGTTATGGTGTTGAGCTAAATTGCTCTTTGTCATCCCAGTTTTTGTTCTAGCGTGCATTTAACGAGCGTTATCAGGCTGAATTAATTTAAGTTAAATGTGAGCTTGATCTCTTAGGAGTTACCTTAACTATTGTCAGTAGTGTTAGAAAACACAAATTATCAGCGGTTTTTTATACTAAGTGGTTAACGGTAAAGAAGGGCATTAGAGAAGAGAATGGCGAGTGAAAGTAAGGTAAGTACATAAAAATAAAGCCCTTACTAAGAAGTAAGGGCTTTAAAGAAACAAATCGCAGTGGCTAAATTATTTTAGGCCAGCGAAGTCCGCAAGGATTGCTGCTTTGTCAGTCGCTTCCCAAGGGAACTCTTCACGACCGAAGTGGCCGTATGCAGCAGTCTGCTTGTAGATAGGCTGAAGAAGGTTCAACATCTCTTGAAGACCGTATGGACGTAGGTCGAAGTTTTGACGAACTGCTTCAATGATAATTTCGTGAGCTACTTTTTCAGTACCAAACGTTTCAACCATGATAGATGTTGGATCAGCAACACCGATAGCGTAAGACAGTTGAATCTCACAACGGTCAGCCATGCCAGCAGCAACGATGTTTTTCGCAACGTAACGAGCCGCGTAAGCTGCAGAACGGTCAACTTTTGATGGATCTTTACCAGAGAATGCACCGCCACCGTGACGAGCTGCGCCGCCGTAGGTATCAACGATGATCTTACGACCTGTTAGACCACAGTCACCCATTGGGCCACCGATTACGAAACGGCCTGTTGGGTTGATGAAGAAGTTAGTGTCTTTGTTGATCCACTCAGCAGGAAGTACTGGTTTGATGATCTCTTCCATTACTGCTTCACGTAGATCCGGTGTTGTTACTGAATCGCAGTGTTGAGTCGAAAGAACAACAGCGTCGATACCAACGATTTTACCTTGGTCGTATTGGAACGTAACTTGAGATTTCGCATCAGGGCGAAGGAAGTCAAGTTTACCGCTCTTACGTACTTCAGCTTGCTTCTTAACAAGAAGGTGAGAGTAAGTAATTGGAGCCGGCATTAGGATTGGTGTTTCGTTAGTCGCGTAACCAAACATGATGCCTTGGTCGCCTGCGCCTTGCTCTTTAGGGTCTTCTTTATCAACACCTTGGTTGATGTCTGGAGACTGCTTACCAATTGTGTTTAGAACAGCACAAGAGTCAGCGTCAAAGCCCATATCAGAATGAACGTAACCAATTTCACGTACTGTTTCACGAGTGATTTCTTCGATATCAACCCATGCAGACGTTGTTACTTCACCGCCAACCATAACCATGCCGGTTTTAACGTAAGTCTCACAAGCAACACGTGCTTTTGGATCTTGTTCCAAGATGGCATCAAGAACAGCATCAGAGATTTGGTCTGCAATTTTATCTGGATGGCCTTCTGAAACAGATTCAGAAGTGAATAGGTGCTTAGCCATGAGAGCTCCACTTTTAGTTTAGTTTTTAGTTGCAAATAGTTAAATGCAAATAATTTCAGGCGTCGCAAGCTAGGAAGCGCCGCCATTAAATACAGTATATTTTGTAGGTGTTTCTACATCTAGACGGCTATTTTAAATTCCAGCGGTCGAATTACAAGCTCTTTTTTATGATATGTCATAACTAATCGTTTGCGTATCGATTGAGATAAGCCACTGCCAAGTGATGTAAATGTTCGAAAATTGCGAAAAATGACCGTTAAAATGCCAGTAAAACGTTTGCAGTCGCAATAGTCGTTTGAGAGAATACCCGCGCTAATAAAAATGAAAACTTTAGCAATTATCTCTTTTTTAAATCGCTTATGTACTCAGGAGCAGACATGCCTTCTCGTAAAGATCTAGCCAATGCAATCCGCGCACTTAGCATGGACGGTGTTCAACAAGCAAATTCAGGCCACCCAGGCGCACCTATGGGTATGGCTGACATCGCTGAAGTTCTTTGGCGTGGCCACTTGAACCACAACCCAGCAAACCCAGAGTGGGCTGACCGCGACCGTTTTATCTTGTCTAACGGCCATGGTTCAATGTTGATTTACTCTCTGCTTCACCTTGCAGGTTACGAGCTTTCAATTGAAGACCTGAAAAACTTCCGTCAATTGCACTCTAAGACTCCAGGTCACCCAGAGTACGGTTACGCTCCTGGTATCGAGACAACGACTGGTCCTCTAGGTCAAGGCATCACTAACGCTGTTGGTATGGCAATGGCTGAGAAAGCGCTTGCTGCTCAGTTCAACAAAGAAGGCCACGACATCGTAGACCACTACACTTATGCATTCATGGGTGATGGCTGTCTGATGGAAGGTATCTCTCACGAAGCATGTTCTCTAGCAGGTACGCTTGGTCTTGGTAAGTTGGTTGCTTTCTGGGATGACAACGGTATCTCTATCGATGGTGAAGTTGAAGGTTGGTTCTCTGACGATACACCTAAGCGTTTTGAAGCTTACGGCTGGCATGTAATCCCAGCGGTAGATGGTCACGACTCTGACGCTATCAACGCAGCAATTGAAGCGGCTAAAGCAGACCCTCGTCCAACTCTTATCTGTACTAAAACTATCATCGGTTTTGGTTCTCCAAACAAAGCAGGTACGCACGACTGTCACGGTGCTCCACTAGGCGCTGATGAAATCACAGCAACTAAAGCGGCACTGGGTTGGGAACACGGTCCTTTCGAAATCCCAGCGGATATCGCAGCTGAGTGGAATGCAAAAGAAGCAGGCGCAGCGAAAGAAGCAGCGTGGAATGCTAAGTTTGACGCATACGCAGCGGCTTACCCTGAGCTAGCAGCAGAATTCAAACGTCGTACTAACGGCGAACTTCCAGCTGAGTGGGAAGAGAAAGCAAACGCAATCATTGCTGATCTTCAAGCTAACCCAGCAAACATCGCTTCACGTAAAGCATCTCAAAACGCACTAGAAGCGTTTGGTCAAATGCTTCCAGAATTCATGGGTGGCTCTGCTGACCTTGCACCTTCTAACCTAACTATGTGGTCTGGTTCTAAGTCTCTTGAAGCGACTGACTTCTCTGGTAACTACATCCACTACGGTGTACGTGAATTCGGTATGACGGCTATCATGAACGGTATCGCTCTGCACGGTGGTTTCGTACCATACGGCGCAACGTTCCTAATGTTCATGGAATACGCGCGTAATGCAATGCGTATGGCTGCTCTGATGAAAGTTCAGAACATCCAAGTTTACACGCACGACTCTATCGGCCTAGGCGAAGATGGTCCTACTCACCAACCGGTTGAGCAGATCGCATCTCTACGTCTAACGCCAAACATGAGCACATGGCGTCCATGTGACCAAGTTGAATCAGCAGTGGCTTGGAAACTGGCTATTGAGCGTAAAGATGGTCCTTCATCTTTAATCTTCTCTCGTCAAAACCTTGCACAACAAGATCGTAATGCTGAGCAAGTAGCTAACATCGCTAAGGGTGGTTACATCCTGAAAGATTGTGAAGGCAAGCCTGAGCTAATCATCATTGCAACAGGTTCTGAAGTTGAGCTTGCTGTTGAAGCTGCTGCACAGTTAACCGCTGAAGGTAAAGCAGTACGCGTAGTATCTATGCCTGCAACTGACGCGTTCGACAAGCAAGATGCTGAATACCGTGAGTCTGTACTTCCATCTGACGTTACTGCTCGTATCGCAGTAGAAGCTGGCATCGCTGACTTCTGGTACAAGTACGTTGGTTTCGGTGGCAAGATCATAGGTATGACAACGTTCGGCGAATCTGCACCAGCAGGCGAGCTATTCAAGATGTTCGGTTTCACTACTGAAAACGTAGTAAACACCGCGAAAGAGCTTCTTGCTTAATCATTGATTGCTAGCTTAGTGCTAACAATGAAATGAATAAAAAAACCGAGCGCTGAGCTCGGTTTTTTGTCTCTGGGATTTGTTTCTCCTAGACTCATCTCTATAAGCAACAGATCAATCTGTCATGAACAAGCTGAGTTATTCAAGTAATGCCTTTTGGGTAGGATTCAGTTATCATCTGTTGCACGAAATTTTGGTTAGATGTACGGAACTATGCTAAAAGTCGCGATAAATGGATTTGGACGAATAGGGCGTAATGTATTGCGCGCTGTCTATGAAAGTGGCAAAAGCCAACAAATCAAAGTAGTAGCGGTCAATGAGCTTGCTCAGCCTGACGCTATGGCTCACCTATTGCAGTACGACACCAGTCACGGCCGCTTCGGTAAGAAAATCTCTAACGATCAAGAGCACATTTATGTCCATCATGGCATTGGTGCTGAAGACAAGGGTGAGTTTGATACCATTCGTATCTTACATCTTGCTGATATTGAGCTGTTGCCTTGGCGTGACCTTGAGGTGGATATCGTTCTCGATTGTACCGGTGTTTATGGTTGCCGAGATGACGGCCTCGCGCACATTGCTGCAGGGGCGAAAAAGGTACTGTTTTCTCACCCCGGTGCCAATGACCTCGATAACACCATTATCTATGGTGTGAACCACGATACCATCGAAGCGGACCACCAAATCGTTTCCAATGGTTCGTGCACCACCAACTGTATTGTCCCTATCATTAAGGTTCTTGATGACGCCTTTGGTATCGAGTCCGGTACGATTACGACTATTCACTCTTCAATGAATGATCAACAAGTTATCGATGCGTACCACAGCGATTTGCGTCGTACTCGAGCAGCAAGCCAATCGATCATTCCTGTCGATACCAAGTTGCATAAAGGTATTGAAAGAATCTTCCCGAAATTTTCCAACAAATTTGAAGCTATATCTGTGCGTGTGCCGACGGTAAACGTAACAGCGATGGATTTAAGTGTCACAATTAATGCAAATGTGAAAGTTAATGACGTAAATCAAACCATTGTTAATGCATCCCAGTGTACATTACACAATATAGTTGACTATACTGAAGCGCCGCTCGTTTCCATCGACTTTAATCACGATCCCCATAGCGCAATCGTTGATGGTTCACAAACGCGAGTGAGCAACGGCCACTTAGTTAAAATGCTAGTGTGGTGTGATAATGAATGGGGCTTTGCGAACCGAATGCTGGATACGGTTCTTGCAATGCAAGCTTCTGAAGGCAAGAAGTAAGACCTAGAAGCAAATGTGCGGATTATTTATTTTTTAGCTTGAAATAAATACTAAGAGTCCACATATTATTAGTAGTGAAAGAA
>NZ_JBFRTQ010000018.1:0-60829 GCF_041474195.1 Vibrio sp. 10N.222.52.C3
CTTCAATTATTTGGTCATAAATAATTTCTAGATCTAAAGCTTTGACTAGCAAAGAACGTATCTCTTGATAATTCTCCGCATCAGAATCTGATACGTCAAAAACTCGGTGCTCTGCTGTTTCAGTATTAAATACAACGATATTTTTCATAACTCTCTCAACTGATCTTGAACATCAACACTCTGCCCGACTAGACAGGAACAACCAACAGCACACTTTAATTCACATATGCACCTAGAGTCACCAACTGAATGATAATTCTGCATTTCTTTTGTCCAAAAACAAAAAGCCCCGGTTATAGGAACCGGGGAAACAGGGTGGGATGAGTTTGGTGCGTGCCCGAAACCAAACTCTCCCCAAGCCTCACCTAAGACTCATGCTCTTAGGTAAAGGATTTCACATCATTATTGAAGCGTAGCGCCTTGCTCTACCCAAGTGCCGATGAGTGCGCGCTCTGCGTCGGTCATTTGAGTCATGTTGCCGAGCGGCATCACCTTGGTTGTTACGGTTTGAGCAACAATCCTTGGGACGTTGGCTTTGATCTCTTCTGGGGTATCAAGCATGACACCTGCTGGCGCAGCAGCAAAAGCGGCGTGGCTCGGGGTTGCAGAGTGACACACTGAACAACGCTCTTGAATGACTTTGTTAATGGTTTCAAAGCTTACACCTGCGCTAGCCGTTTGCATTGCGTGGTCTGCAGGTACAACTGGGGCATCTGCCGAAGTTGAAGCAGTGCTGTTCGAAACAGCCTCTTCTGTCGCCGATTCAGTCGCGCTTACTTGCATTTCTTGAACCACAGGAGCTTGCACAACCGGAGTCATCTGCTTTTTCGCGTAAGGTGAGGTAACAAACGCGAGAGTAATCATACCCAATGCCGCTACAGGTACAGTCCATGCAAACTTTTGGCTACCATGACGTGTGTTGAAGTAGTGACGCACTAAGATACTGAAGATCGCTAGCCCAGCAAGAATCAACCAGTTGTACTCCGAGCCATAAGTACTTGGGAAGTGGTTACTGATCATGATGAACAGCACTGGCAGTGTCATGTAGTTGTTGTGACGAGAACGCAGTAGACCTTTCGCTGGCAATGCAGGATCCGGTTCGCGCTTCTCTTCAATCGCTTTCACCAAGTTGCGCTGTGCAGGCATGATAACGCGGAATACGTTACCCACCATAATGGTACCAATAATCGCCCCTACGTGGATGTAAGCACCACGGCCACTGAACACTTGAGTTAGGCCATATGTTGCAGCGACTAGTAGTACAAACAGCACAACGCCAAGCAACACGGGGGTTTTACCTAATGGCGAGTCACACAGTAAGTCGTAGATAAACCAACCGGCAACGAATGAACCAATACCAATCGCGATTGCCGTTTTTGAATCAAGGCCAGAGCCTGGTGCAATCAGGTAGATTTCAGCGTTGAGGTAGTAAACCACACCCAGTAAACACACACCGGTGATCCACGTGAAATAAGCTTCCCATTTGAACCAGTGCAGGTGCTCTGGCATCTCTGGTGGCGCAAGTTTGTACTTCTCTAGGTGATAAATACCACCACCGTGAATCGCCCATAAGTCGCCTGAAAGGCCCGTTTTTGGGTTTACTCGGTTAAGGTTGTTCTCTAACCAAACAAAGTAAAATGATGCGCCTATCCACGCAACACCAACAATCATGTGAGCCCAGCGTATTGCTAAATTCAACCATTCTGTAATATGCGGATCCATAATAAACTCCTGTATCACAACGCTTTAGCTAAGCGTTGCTCTTCCTTATTGTCGTCCGTTGGCAAGTCGTCCAAATGCAATGCCACTCGGTCGCTGTCGAAATAAACTTCGTCACAGTTATGCCCTTCGCCGCCTCTATCGACGATCAAGAACTGGTCTTGATCGGTGAGGGCGAGAACTGGGTGATGCCACACCCCTTTGTGATAGTTCACTCCTTGACGGCCGTTGCTCAAGAAAGCTCGGCTATTGGCTAATGTTGGATCGTCGCCTTTTGGCGCAACAACAATTAAATAGGGTTGACCAAGTAATGGAATGAATGCCTGAGAGCCAAGTGGATGACGCTCTAACATTTTGATGGTCAGTGGGTAGCTCAGCGGTGTGGCTTGGAAGATGCTGATGATGGCTTCTCCGTCTTGGTCTTGCACATCCGTTGTCGCTAGCTTGTGGTAGCGACGTGTTGATCCACTGTTGATCATGAAGAAATCACTATTATCGGACTCGATAACATCGCCAAACTCTGCAAAAGCCTGCTTGGTTAACGGTTCGATAGATAAACGACGTATTCCATTACTCATACTCATTTCCTTACCTATTTCGCTTTCGTACCAAATAGACGCAAACGGCTGATACCACCATCTGGGAATATGTTTGCACGTACGTGGGTAATCGCACCAAGGTCGTTTACCTCAGAAATGAATTCGTGAATCTCATGCGCTTGCAGCTTTTGTGCTGGCAAGAGTTCACGCCAGAATAGGCTTTGTGTTTCCACTTGGTCATCGGTGCCACCTTTCACGTAAGCCGCTTGGATTGAGCAGCTGTCTGGGTAGTTACCTTTGAAGTGTGCCGTATCCACAACGATACGTTCGATGTTACCTGGGTGACCTAATGCCACGATAACCCAGTCGTTACCCGGTGTACGACGACGCGCTGTTTCCCAACCGTCCCCCATGTTTTCACCGCGGCCTGGACCTAAGATGTTGGCTTTGTTGCCGTAGTGCTCGTCACTACATGCGAGAGCTCGGCCACCGTGTTCAACGGCTGCTAGGTCGACTTGTTGCTGAGAATCAATTGCGTCCCAATCCACGCTTGGTCGGCCATAAACACGTAAGCGTGCGACACCGCCGTCTGGGTAGATGTTCAAACGTAGGTGCGTAAATACTTGGTCACTTTCGATTTCTTCAAGATGATGATGATCACCTTGTAGTGCCATTGAAGGCAGAATTTCTTGCCACTCTGTTGAGTCTGTTGGCTCACCTTGTGGTGAATAACACGCGTCAATTGATGCCGAAGGTGGGAAGTTACCTGTGAAGAATGAGGTATCAATATCAACGCCAGCAATGGTGCCAGCTAGACCAAGGCGAACGACACAGTAATCGTAACCTTCGCCGCGTTTACGTCTGCTTTCCCAACCGTCCATCCACTTGCCGTTGTCGTCATATAAGTCGTCTTTCCACTCTGGGGCTGCGTGGCTGAGAAGACGGCTTTTATCCGCGAAAAAATCGTCGGTAGCAAAGGTAGCTTCTGCACCGAGTTTTTCGTCTGCAAGGTTTATGTATTGTTCAAATGTTTGGGTCATGTCCGTGTAATCCTATCCAATTAATCAAGTAATAATAAAATGAGAACTTAGTGGTTTATTCGCTTATAAAGCGTGCTCTTAGCGCACTAAGACTGGGCTGAGATAGCTGTTAACTCCGTTAACTTACATATCCCAGAGACGAAACATCGCGATCTTGTTGATCTCTTGAATCGCCGTAGCAAACTCAGTTTCACTATCATTTCCTAATCGCATCTCGAACGACTCAAGAATTTGGTAACGATTGGCTCCCTTCACCGCCATGATAAAAGGGAAATTGAAGCGACTTTTGTAGCTGTTGTTGTAAGAAGTGAATTTTTCAAATTCTTCGGCGCTGCACTGGTCGATGCCCGCCCCCGCTTGTTCTTTGGTCGACGACTCGGTGAGTTCGCCGTTTACTGCTGCTCTGCCCGCTAAATCTGGGTGAGCATTGATCAAAGCCAACTGTTTGCCTTGGTCGGCATTTAACAAGGTTGATGCCATTTTTAGATGAAGATTCTCGATATGATCATCTTCGGCATTCAAACCTTGGTCATAAACCGCTTCAGCAACCCATGGGCTGTGTTCGTACACATCAGCAAAGTGCTCGACAAAGGTATCGCGGTTCATGGTTGTTGGTTGGCAAGATCGAAATTCAGTCACGTTAAGCCTCCTTGCTGTTCGTTCTAATTTTGTTGTTCGTTGTATGGGTGATGTTGGTGCCAGTGATTGGCGATATCGATTCGACGACATAGCCACACGCTGTCATGCTGTTTTACGTAATCTAAGAAACGTCTTAATGCAGCAATACGACCGGGACGACCAATAAGACGACAATGCAGTCCTACCGACATCATTTTCGGTGCGGTTTCGCCTTCCATATAAAGGGTGTCAAACGTGTCTTTTAAATACTGGAAGAACTGCTCACCCGAGTTGAAGCCTTGCGCGGTTGAAAAACGCATGTCGTTCACATCAAGTGTGTAAGGGATCACCAATTGCGGATGACCAGTTTCGGTGTGCCAATAAGGCAGGTCATCATCATAGGCATCTGAGTCGTAAAGAAAGCCGCCTTCTTCTGCCACTAAGCGACGCGTATTTGGCCCAGTTCGACCTGTGTACCAACCTTGTGGGCGTTGACCCGTCACTTGTTGGATGATCTCAATCGCTTTGGTCATGTGGTCGCGCTCTTCTGACTCATCAATGTATTGATAGTCTATCCAGCGATAACCGTGGCTACAGATTTCGTGACCCGCTTCGACCATGGCTTTGGCAACCTCTGGGTGACGCTCAATCGCCATTGCAACCGCAAATACGGTCAGTGGGATTTCATATTCATCGAACAAGCGAAGAACACGCCACACACCCGCACGGCTACCATATTCATAGATGGATTCCATGCTCATGTGACGTTCGCCTTTGATCGGCTGTGCTGACGGGATCTCTGAAAGAAAAGCTTCAGACTCGTCGTCTCCATGTAACAAACAACGCTCACCGCCCTCTTCATAGTTCAATACAAAAGAAACCGCGACGCGCGCATTACCTGGCCATTGAGGGTTTGGAGGGTTAGCTCCGTAACCGATCAAATTTCTTGAATAATCCTTATTCATCCAAGTACTCCTAACATAAGTGGTTGGCTTAGCCGCTCTTTAAGTAAGTCACCAAATGATTCAACCAAATGGATTCTCGATAAACAGAGCAACCTTACCCCTGTACATTTATTGTATACAATTATTTATCTCAATGTAAAGATTTTGTTATTCAAGTTAAATTTACGCACTATTACTAATTAAAAACAACAACTTAATAAAACCAAAACTCACCAAAAAACGATAATCAAGATCTATAAAGTCAGAAAAAACGACACAATAGTTAACATTTTTCCAACAATTAGCTTTACTAATTGTGTACAGTTCGTACATAGTTAGTGATAACAAAGTGACCAGTTGCATTCTTTGCAAGGTCGAAACAGACAGATAAACCACGGAACAGAGGAGCGCCAAAAGCGCTATTAAAGGACTATGGGAAGATTAACAACACACGTATTAGACACAACTCACGGCTTACCGGGTGCAGAGATCAAGGTAGAGCTTTATAAGGTCAATGAAGACTCAACAGAAAAGTTGGCGACGGTAATCACTAACTCCGATGGCCGAACCGATGCGCCAATTCTGGCAGGGAATGATTTCCGACCGGGGAAATATCAATTGGTGTTTTACGTAGCCGATTACTACAGAAGTAAAGGCGTGGAATTGGATGGCGTGCCTTTCCTAGACGATGTTGTTATTCGCTTTGGTCTAGATGATCCAGAAGCGCATTATCACGTTCCTCTTCTCGTCTCGCCTTACAGTTTCTCAACCTATCGGGGCAGTTAGTCCCGTGTCCTAGAACTTCGAACTAGGCCCAACCATCGAATAATAAACAGATTCGTGCGTGCATCTAAAATGATGCGCGCTCATTAAACACGCTCATATAAAAATACTAATAACGTTATTAGTTAGAAGTTGATGACTAATCAACTGATAGCTAAAGAAATAGCGGCTAGGAAAAAACCTTAAAACTTAATATTGAAATCTCGCTGTATTCAATAAATGGATCACAACATAAAAGGACTTGCTGACATGAGTGAGAGTAAAACAGAAATACTCAACCAAGATGCGAATAACGGAATTTTAGAGAAACTCTTTAAAATTAAGGCACACGGAAGCAGTGTGAAAAATGAGTTGGTCGGCGGTGTCACCACCTTCGCAACCATGGCTTACATCATCTTCGTTAACCCACAAATCATGGCCGCATCGGGTATGGATGCAGGAGCGGTATTCGTCGCAACCTGTATTGGTGCAGCTATCGGTTGTTTGTTAATGGGGTTATTTGCGAACTGGCCTGTCGGACTTGCGCCGGGCATGGGCTTGAATGCCTTCTTCTCGTTCACGGTAGTAAGCGAAATGGGCTACAGCTGGGAAGTGGCACTGGGTGCGGTGTTTATCTCAGGTATCTTGTTTGTCGGGATGAGTTTCTACAAAGTCCGCCAATGGATCATTGAAAGTATCCCTGTGAGTTTACGTTACTCCATGACTGCGGGCGTTGGTTTGTTCTTAGGTCTAATTGGTCTTAAAACAGCAGGTATCGTCGTCGAAAACCCAGCAACACTGGTATCACTAGGTGACTTCACTAAACCTGAAGCGCTACTGGCCGCTATCGCTTTCCTTATCATCGCTGTTCTGAGTGAGCGTAAAGTATTTGGTGCGGTGTTAATCGGTATTTTGAGTGTAACGCTCGTCGGTATGATGCTTGGCTTAGTGCATTACAACGGCTTCTTCGCGGCGCCACCAAGCTTAGCGCCTACGTTCCTAAAAATGGACATTATGGGCGCTCTCGATGTTTCAATGATCAGCGTTATCTTGGCTTTCCTTTTTGTAAACATGTTCGATACCGCGGGTACTTTGATGGGCGTGGCTGAGCGTGCAAACCTAACTAACCCTGAAACGGGAAAAATTGAAGGCCTGAGCAAAGCGCTCAAAGCCGACAGTATCTCAAGTGTGGCAGGTGCGTGTGTGGGTTGTCCGCCAGTAACCAGTTACGTAGAAAGTGCAGCGGGCGTTGCAGCAGGCGCACGAACAGGCCTATCTGCGATTGTGGTTGGGGTGTTGTTCTTAGCGGCAATTTTCCTATCTCCACTAGCAGGCATGATCCCCGCTTACGCAACCTCTGGCGCGTTAATTTACGTAGCGTTCGTGATGATGAGCAGCATGCAGCACGTTGATTGGAAAGACTTCACCAACGGTGCTCCCGCAGCCATTACAGCGTTGATGATGCCTCTGACCTTCTCTATCGCGAATGGTATCGCACTGGGTTTCATTACCTACACAGTGCTGAAACTGGCGACAGGTAAAACAAAAGACGTCTCGATTTCGATGTACTTCTTAGCGGCTATTTTTGTCGCGAAGCTCGTGTTCATCGGTTAATCACCCAACGTAACTATCGCTTGGCTTGTTCGCAGGCCGAGCTATCAAGACACATGCTAGAACAACATTTTTAAGAAAAAGCTAATTGTGCTAATCAGCGGAGCGCAGGCGCATTCCGCTCGGTTAGTGCACCTTTTTTATGACCCTACGCAGTTTGTAGAAGTCATTATTTGACCGCCAATCGCCTGTAAACGGAAACACAGGCAGAGGAATATCAAATGAAACTTCTGTACACCCTAAATGAAAGACCGCCTCACGGCTTAACCTTCCTACTCGCATTACAGCACATGCTCGCCTCGATTGGTGGCATCGTCGCTGTTCCCCTTATTGTCGGCGCGTCAATTGGCTTGCCTAACACCGAGATCGTTTCGCTGATCAATGCTGCGCTGCTGGCTTCAGGTATTGTAACCGTCGCTCAATGTCTCGGTTTTGGCCCTGTTGGCATTCGACTGCCCGTGGTGATGGGTTCGAGCTTTGCCTTTTTGGGCGTCGCCATTTCAATCGGTAACGAAGGTGGTGTCGCCGCAATCATGGGCTCAGCGCTTATCGGCTCGTTCGTGGTGATTGGTGCCAGCTTCTATATGGACAAGGTTCGAAAGCTGTTCCCAACCGTGGTAAGTGGTGTAGTGGTTACCTTAATCGGCTTAACCATTTTACCGGTTGCCATGAACTGGGTCGGAGACTCTCCTGCCAACACAGAACAATTCGCCACACTACCTAAACTGTTTCTAGCCCTTGTATCGCTAGGCATCGTGGTCGGCGTATCGGTTTACTGTAAAGGCGCGGTTGCCGCTTCAGCCATCGTGATTGGTTTGGCGGGCGGCTACATTGTGGCGCTATCACTCGGCATGGTCGACCTTGAGCAAATCAGCTCTGCCGCTTGGATCGGTGGACCTGAGCCCTTCAAATATGGCTTTACCTTTTCTGCGAGTGCCATCATCAGCATGAGCTTGGTGTACATCGTGGTTATCGCCGAAGCAACAGGTGACTTCATGGCACTAGGCAACAACTGCCAAACCCAAGTCAGCGGTAAAGACTTAAAACGTGGTCTATTGGGCGATGGACTTGGTAGTACCTTATCTTCGATTTTGACGGCAATGCCATTGGCGTCGTTCAGTCAAAACGTCGGCATTGTAGGTATCACAGGTGTAGCAAGTCGCTATGTAGTGGCTGCAACCGGTGGTTTACTAATTTTAGGCGGTTTATTCCCGAAATTAGCCGCCATTGCCGTCACGATTCCGAAACCTGTTCTAGGTGGTGTGGGTTTTGTGATGTTCGGAATGATTGCCTACGCGGGTATCCGCATGTTGATCAAGGCCGCAGACACCAAGCGAAATGCCTTGGTAATCTGTGTTGGTTTAGCGTCTGGCTTAGCCGTCACTTTCGAACCAAGATTGCTGCAACACTTACCGCATGATTTGGCGAACTTCCTTCACTCTGGCATTACCACGGGCACCATCATGACGGTTCTTCTAAACCTTGTGTTGCCGAAGTCTTCACGAGCAGAAGAGCAAGAAGCACTGGCCGAAAGCCAAGCGCAAGTTGAGCTAGAAATGAAAGAACAGGCTGAAGAAGAACGACACTCAGACGAGCAATTAGAGATTCGACAAGCAAGTACAGAAACAGACGTTCAAGCGGCATCAGAAAATCCTGAGCCCAAAGCGAACTAACTAGCTAACTCTCGAACTAATTAAGTCTGGAACTAACTAAGTCTCAAATTAACTGAGTCTAGAACTAACTGGTTCACTGACTAACGTAAAACCGATTTTCACAGAATCAGGGAATGATTAGAGCATTGAACGTTTTCACGCCCTGATTCGAATTTATCTTTCAACAGCAAATACCAATAAAGACCCTCTTCCCTGAAAAGGCTGAGATGGCTAAGGACTACTATGAATGGAAACCATCTGGATTAAGAATCCTCTCGCAATCTACACTGGCTCACTGGCTGATGCAGAAGGCGGTATTGTCATTAAAGGTAATACAATCATCGAGCTGGTTGGCAAACACAAAGAACCGACCTTACCCGTAGATTACAGCGTCGACGCCTCGCGTCATGTTGTGACTCCTGGGCTTATCAATGCGCACCACCACTTCTATCAAACCCTAACGCGTGCCTACCCCGGCGCACTGAATAAAGAACTCTTCCATTGGCTACAAAGCCTCTATCCAGTTTGGGCCAACCTCGATTCGGAGATGATGAGCCTTGCCACAGAATTAGCTCTGGTTGAGTTGATGATGTCGGGCTGTACCACAGCGTCAGACCATCATTACTTGCTGCCAAACGGGCTAGAGCACGCCATCGATTTACAAGTCGAGGCCGCAGAGAAACTAGGTGTAAGAGCGATATTTACGCGCGGTTCCATGAGCCTTGGGGAAGATGAAGGTGGGCTACCTCCACGACACACCATTCAAGCCGAACAAACCATCATTGATGACAGCCAACGCTTGATTCGCGATTACCACCAGCGTGATGAAGGGGCGATGATTCAAATCGCACTCGCGCCTTGTTCGCCGTTCTCGGTCACCACCGATCTAATGAAAGAGACCGCCAAGATCAGTGAGCGTGAGAACGTGATGATGCACACTCACCTATGCGAAACGCTCGATGAAGAGGACTTCTGTATCGAGAAGTTCGGTCTACGCCCTGTCGATTACCTAGAAGATGTGGGCTGGCTGAATGAACGCACTTGGCTTGCACACGGCATTCACTTCAATCCAGACGAGATCAAGCGCTTGGGTAAAGCAGGCATTGGCATCAGCCACTGCCCGACGTCCAACATGATGCTGGCTTCTGGTATTTGTAAGAACAACGACCTTGAAGCAGCTGGCGTTAAAGTCGGGCTAGGTGTAGATGGTTCCGCGTCAAACGATGGTTCGAATATGATTGCTGAAGTACGCATGGCGATGTACTTACAGCGCCTGCAGTATGGCTCTGCCAACGTTTCACACTTTGATGCACTGCGCTGGGCGACATCCGGTTCTGCCGCGGCAATGGGCAGAACCGACATTGGTACACTAGAGGTTGGCAAACAAGCCGATATCGCGATGTTCAAGCTCGATGATATTCGTTTTTCTGGCAGCCACGACCCACTGGCCGCATTACTACTTTGTGGTGCTCAACAAGCGGATAAAGTGATGGTTGCAGGTAAGTGGCGAGTGAACGATGGCGCTGTGATTGGCGTAGACATGGAACAACTAATGCACCGTCACCATGCAGCTGCGATGAAACTAGGAAAACTGGCAATGAATAATTAAATACTCTCTAACTAGAAAAGCGAAAAAAGGCCGACGTGATGTCGGCCTTGTTCATTCAGTTCGATTTTTAGAAACCGATTTACATCTTAATCCATCAAGCTCTTCGACTTAATCGCCTTCTTAGAAAGCTCTTTGGCAAAGGCTTTGATATCTGTTTCAAACTCATCGACGCTTTGGCGGATTTCATCCAGTTGAACGGTTTGCATTACACGGTTTTCCATTACGATTTGGCCGTTCACAATCGTCGTGTCGATGTTGCTTGGGTTCGCTTGGTAAACCAAGGTCGCGTAAGGGTCGTAATTTGGCATCATGTTCGCTGATGTTGTCTCTACAATCACGATGTCTGCCTTCTTACCCGCTTCAAGAGAACCGATTTGATCTTCCATGTGTAGGGCTTTCGCGCCACCTAATGTCGCCATCTCGATAACTTGCTCAGGAATCATGATAGTGCGGTCAGAATGCTTTAAACGTTGCATGTTCGCTGCGTAGCTTAATGTGCGCATGATATCGACTTGGTTAGAGCTCATTGGGCCATCTGTTCCTAAGCCTACTCGCATGTCAGCACGGTACATATCCCATGCTGGTGCGATGCCAGTTGCACCTTTAGCGTTCGCCATTGGGTTGTATGAGATCCCTGCGTCAGCTTGCTTTAGAAGCTTTTGATCGTTCTCCGAAAGATGGATACCGTGAGCAATGACTACGCGCTCGTCCAGCACACCAATTTCATCCATGTATTCGACTGGCGATGTTGCCTTAGTTTCATCTTTGATGCGTTTCTCTTCATTTGGGAATTCAGCAACGTGAATCAGCACCGGCACATCGTATTGAGCAGACAGCTTGTTGATTTCTTGCAGCTTATCTTTGCTCACGGTGTACACCGCATGTGGCGCATAAGCAGGCGTGATTAGCTCATCGTTTTTGTATTGTTCGATAAAGCCTTTGGCGTATTCAATGCCGCCGTAAGGTTCTTTGGCATCGACCACTGGGAACTTAATCACGGTTTCGCCGAGCACAGCGCGTAAGCCGACTTCTTTGGTCGCCTTGGCCATTTCATCCATGTGGTAATACATATCGGCATAAGTGGTTACACCGCTTTGTGCTAGTTCGATAGAGCCAAGCTTGGTTGCGTTGTAAATCAGTTCACGGCTTAGCTTTTCGGCTTCTAGAGGGAAGAAGTAAGCGAACAGACGATTCGAAATACCCTCTTCCCCTAAGCCACGAAACGCGATCATCGGTAAATGGTTGTGCGCGTTCACCATACCCGGCATGACGATTCCATCTTGAGCATCAATCACTTTTTCTGCGCGATATTGAGTCATTAAATCCTCGGTACCGACTGCGATGATCTGGTCGTTTTTCACTACAACAACACCATCTTCAATCACATCCATTTCTGAATTGATGGTGAGAACCTGTCCGTTGGTGATGATCAGATCAGCGTTGTATGTTTGCGTCGCGACCGTTGAACCGCAACCTGCAAGCAGAACTGCGCTGATGGTGCATGCCAAGCTTTTAAGCGTCATTGCTAAACCTTAATGTTGTGCGTGTAATATTGTTAGCGGCTTCATCTATAAGTTTCCAGCTTTTCGCTTTTCAGAAGAGTAAGTGCCGCCAATTTTCGCGATACTATAACCTGTCATTTAAATAAAATGGCATACCTAATCGAACCGAATTCAAGATAAATGAGTTATTGCACAACAGGTCACAAAAGAGGTTCTGTGCTTATAGTCACTCACACACCTAGATAAACGTTCAAACAACATTAGCTTTTCACACCACAGCCTTTAATCACCAACTGCGTGATGAACTGAGCGGCATCGGCATAGTCTTTATCATCGAGCTGTTCTTTCTGCATCACGCTGCAAATCTGCCAGCCAAAATCGGCGTAAGTTTGCGTAGCCGCCCAAATGGTGAACATGAGGTGGTGCGCAGGGACGTCGTCCATTAAGCCTTGCGCTGACCATGTCGAGAACTTATCAAGAATCATCTGGGATTGCTTATACAGCTCGTCACCAATCTCTTTCGGCAATACTTTAGCGCCAGACATCACTTCATTGGCAAATACCTTAGAAGCATGTGGATGGTCGCGAGAAATGATCAGCTTGGTTTGAATATATTGAGACAAGGCTTCAACAGGATCGCTCAACTCTTCAATCGGACGAGACGCTTCTAGTAAAGGCTGAGTGACGGTTTCAAGCACAGCGTTGTAGAGCTTATCTTTTGAGCTGAAATAGTAGAAGACGTTGGGTTTGGGAATGTCGGCCGCTTTTGCGATATCAGCCATTTTTGTTGCGGCATAACCATGAGTGGCGAATTGTTCACACGCGACTTCGATGATTAAATCTTGATTCTTTTGTCTGATCCTAGACATATTGCATCCTTTACAGCTCGTTACTAAAATCATAGTAATCAACGTGCTTCATTAGTCCAGAAGATAATCTCAGAACTCAAGGTCACCGCATTGATAACAATAAAATGGCCGCTCTATTTGTTAAGAAGCGACCATTCCATACCGTGTTTTTGAACTGTTCAAGTTAAAGAATCAATATCGCGCGGAAGTCATTCACATTGGTCAGCGTTGGCCCCGTGGTTAGAAGCACATCGACTTGCTTGAAAAAATCGTAGCTGTTGTTCGCATCGAGATAGTCTTGCGCTTTAAGCGACAGGCTAGAACCTAGTTGCCATGTTTGAGGCGTGATCCATGCTCCCGCATTGTCTTCAACACCATCAATCCCGTCGGTATCAGCAGCCAATGCAAATATGTTGTCTTGGCCTTTAAGCTCGTTATACAAGCTCAACAAGAACTCACAGTTACGCCCACCGCGACCATTCCCTTTAACGGTTACCGTGGTTTCCCCGCCGGAAAGTATCACGCAAGGCGTCTCAAATGGGTGCTTGTTATTAGCCACTTGTTTGGCTAGCGCAGCATGCACCTTCGCGACATCTCGCGCTTCTCCCTCTATGCAATCACTCAACACATAAGCGGGAATACCCAAGCCTTCAGCTTCTGCAGCAGCGGATTCCAATGCCGACATCGGGGTCGCGATAATATGGTGCTCTGCATTTTTCCAACATACGTCATCTGGCTTTACGGTTTCTGACTCTGGATTATTTAACCATTCAAATGCCGTGCGTGGTGTTTCTATTTGGTAACGCTCTAAAATTGCCATCGCATCAAAACGCGTGGTGGTGTCGGGTACGGTTGGGCCCGATGCAATCACACTGATGCCATCGCCCGGCACATCTGAAATAGCTAAAGAGACCACTCTTGCTGGGTAAGCAGCCTTTGCTAGTCGCCCACCTTTGATTGACGATAAATGCTTGCGCACACAGTTCATCTCATCAATGGCGGCGCCTGATTTAAGCAACGCCTTATTGATTTGTTGCTTCTCTGCTAGGCTGATGTCACCACCGGGCAAACTTAGCAAAGCAGAGCCACCGCCTGACAGTAGGCAAATAACCGTGTCGTCAGCACTCAAACTACTCACCAATTGCAGCATACGTTGGCTTACCTCTAAGCCCATCGCATCTGGTACTGGATGCGCCGCTTCAATCACCTCAATGTGTTCGCAAGGTGCGGTGTGCTCATAACGAGTCACCACTAAGCCTTCAAGATCACGCAGTGCGAGATCTTGCTGTTTCTTTGACTGCCAAACCGCTTCAAGCTCTGCGGCCATCGACGCGGCTGCTTTTCCTGCTCCTATCACCACAGTACGCCCGGCTTGATTAGCAGAGCGATAAAAAATGTCTTGAGGAAGAAAAGGTTCGATGTGATTTTTAGGTAGCGCCTGATTAACAGCACTTGAGAAAAGGGTTTGCAGAAACTGCTTAGCATCAATGTCCATCATCCACTCCTTAGTTGACGGAGAAAAAAAGAACCCCGATACAAGGCCAAAGGGTGCCTGCTAAGATCAAGTTGGAAAGGAACAACTTCAACCTTTGCCTCGTATCAGGAACGCGTATAAAAGGAGACGAAACTACGCGATTTATAAACAAACTGTTGGGCTACGCATCGATAGCAGCCCTAATTAATTAACGAATCGAGTGGTCAGAACGTTTCTCAATCGCTTGGATAAGCGCAGAGTGGTCCCAACCTTCACCGCCCATTTCGGCGCACTCGCCAAATAGCTCTTGAGCGTTAGCCGTATTCGGTAGTGCGACACCTAATTCTTGTGCGCCCGTTAGCGCAAGATTCAGGTCTTTCTGGTGAAGCGAGATTCTAAATCCAGGATCAAATGTACCTTCAACCATGCGCTCGCCATGCACTTCCAAGATCTTAGAGTTAGCAAAGCCACCTAATAGCGCTTGACGAACTCGTGCTGGATCAGCACCAGCTTTTGAAGCAAATACTAACGCCTCAGACACGGCTTCGATATTCAGCGCCACAATGATTTGGTTTGCGACCTTACAGGTTTGACCTGCACCGTTATCACCCACCAGCGTGATGTTCTTACCCATGATTTCGAAAAGAAGTCGTGCTTTATCAAAGGCGTCTTGCTCACCGCCCACCATGATAGTCAGAGCCGCGTTTATCGCGCCAACTTCACCACCTGAAACCGGAGCATCAAGGTATGAAGCACCACCTTCGTTGATTCGAGCGGCAATGGCTTTGGTTGCGATTGGCGAGATTGAACTCATGTCGATAACCAGTTTCCCAGTTGCTCCGCCCGCCGTGAGGCCTTTCTCGACGCCGTTGTCACCAAACAGGACATCTTCAACTTGAGGGGTATTCGGCACCATTAGGATAATGATATCCGCTGCTTCAGCCGCTTCTGCTGGTGAGTGGCAGACCGTTGCGCCTGCTGCCACAAGATCGGCAGGTGCTGCATTAAAGTGATCCGACAGAATCAAATCGTGACCTGCTTTTTGAAGGTTACTCGCCATAGGTTTACCCATGATGCCAGTTCCGATAAATGCAATTTTAGACATGTTGTTCTCCTTAACGTTTGAGGGTTACCAGACGCAATTAACGGTACTGGTGTAGCCAACCAAGGCCTTCTGTCGTTGTTGTTTTCGGTTTGTATTCGCAGCCAACCCAGCCTTGATAGCCAAGCTCATCAAGATAATTGAGCACAAATGGGTAATTGATTTCTCCGGTACCCGGTTCGTGTCGGCCTGGATTATCCGCCAGTTGCACGTGTGCGATTTGGCCAATGTTCTGCTGCATGGTCGGCGTTAGATCGCCTTCCATAATTTGCATGTGATAAATATCGTATTGGATAGAAAGGTTATCGCTCCCTACCTCTTTGATGATCGCTTTGGCTTGCTCTGTGGTGTTTAAGAAGAAGCCCGGAATATCACGGGTGTTAATCGCTTCTATCACTAAGCTGATGCCTTCTGCTGCTAGCGCGTTCGCCGCGTAATGCAGGTTAATCACAAACGCCGATTGCGCGTCTTGTTGGGTCACACCTTGCGGCACAATCCCGGCCAAGCAATTCACTTGAGTACAACCGAGTGCTTTTGCGTAAGCGATGGCTTTAGGTACACCTGCTTGAAATTCTTCAACTCGTGCTGGGTCTACCGCGATACCACGGTCGCCAGCGTCCCAATCACCCGCGGGCAAATTAAATAGCACTTGCTCTAGGTTATTAGCGTCAAGCTTTGCTTTGATTGCCTGAGCATCAAAGGCGTAAGGGAAAAGATACTCCACACCTTGAAAGCCCGCTTCTGCGGCAGCTTCAAAGCGATCCATAAAATCAACTTCCGTGAATAACATTGACAAGTTTGCTGCAAATTTTGCCATGACTCTGTCCTTATTCTTTATCTGTAAAAATCTGGTTGTTTGTAGTAAAGCCTCGCTCTATCGGAGGCTTTCCGTAGAGCTAAGCCTCTGCTCTACGGATACACATTACTTAATGATTACTTGTACGCTAGCGCGGTTGGAGCATCGTCGCGGCTTTCGGCAAGTGGTTCAAATTCGTTGATGGCGTTGATCTCTACGCCCATCGCAATATTGGTCACTCGCTCAAGAATCAGCTCAACAACAACCGGTACCTTATGCTTGTTCATCAGCTCTTTAGCTTGCTCAAACGCAGCGGCAATTTGCTCTGGTTCACGAACTCGAATCGCCTTACAGCCTAGGCCTTCAACAACTGCAACATGATCAACACCGTAGCCTTCAAGCTCTGGCGCGTTCTGGTTATCGAACGCTAGTTGTACACAATAGTCGATATCAAATTGGCGCTGTGCTTGGCGAATCAATCCTAAGTACGAGTTGTTCACCAACACATGAATGTATGGCAAGTTGAATTGAGCACCTACCGCCAGTTCTTCGATCATAAATTGGAAATCGTAGTCACCAGAGATAGCAACGATATCGCGATCTGGATCGGCCGCTCGTACACCCAATGCGGCGGGTGTTGTCCAACCCAATGGGCCAGCCTGACCACAGTTGATCCAGTTACGCGGCTTATAAACATGCAGGAACTGAGCGGCAGCAATTTGCGACAAACCAATCGTGCTCACATAACAAGTGTCACGACCAAATGCCTTGTTCATCTCTTCATAAACACGCATCGGTTTCATTGGCGCTTCATCGAAATTGGTTTTACGCAGCATGGTCGATTTGCGTTCCTGACACTCACTTGCCCAAGCATTTCGGTTTGGCAGCTTGCCAGCGTCACGCCACTCTTGCGCCACTTCAACCATCAGCTCTAGCGCTGCTTTCGCATCAGAGACAATACCTAAATCTGGACAGAACACGCGACCGATTTGGGTTGGTTCAATGTCTACATGTACGAACTTTCGGCCTTCGGTGTAAACATCCACAGAACCGGTATGACGGTTAGCCCAGCGGTTACCAACACCAAACACAAAATCAGAATTAAGCATGGTTTCATTGCCATAACGGTGAGAAGTTTGTAGCCCTACCATACCCGCCATTAGCTCATGATCATCTGGGATTGAGCCCCATCCCATCAAGGTTGGAATCACTGGTACACCTGTGATTTCAGCAAACTGCTGCAACAGTTCAGATGCGCCTGCGTTGATCACACCACCACCGGATACAATCAAAGGTTTCTCCGATTGAGACATCATGGTTAATGCTTTCTCAACCTGAGCGCGGGTTGCTTGTGGCTTGTAAGGTTCAAGTGGCTCATAAGTATCAATATCGAACTCAATCTCAGCCAGCTGCACATCTAAAGGCAGGTCGATCAGCACTGGGCCGGAACGTCCAGAACGCATCAAATGAAAGGCTTTTTGAAATGCGCGTGGTACTTGAGCAGGTTCCAGCACCGTGGTTGCCCACTTAGTGACTGGCTTGGCAATCGATTCGATGTCGACCGCTTGAAAGTCTTCTTTATGAAGGCGAGCACGCGGAGCCTGACCAGTGATACATAGGATAGGGATCGAGTCAGCGGAAGCAGAATAAAGACCCGTGATCATGTCCGTTCCTGCGGGGCCAGAAGTACCAATACACACACCAATATTATCCTGATTAGTACGTGTGTAGCCTTCAGCCATATGGGATGCACCCTCTACGTGACGAGCTAAGACGTGGTCGATTCCTCCGAGCTTTTTCATAGCCGCATACATAGGGTTAATTGCTGCGCCGGGAACACCAAATGCGATGTCTACACCTTCACGTTTAAGCACCTCTACCGCTGCTTCAATCGCTTTCATAATTGCCATTCGAACCTCCAATTCAGATTGTATACAATTAAACCAACTTTTGTGTACTATGAACCATCCTAGCTATTTATCAACCCCAAAATGAAACAATTTTGTTACATCACACAGCCGATTTGAGTAAGCACTAACCCTGAAAAGCTTACAATTCATTGCTTTACATAAAATATCTTTACGTAAAAATAAATTACAAAAAGACCAAATGATAAATAAATGTTAAATACCCTTTGCTTGTTTACAATTTATGCAATATAAATACCCTTAAAAAGAGCATTTTGTATACAAAGTAACATCGTATTGTTTAAAGGAGACAACAATGATGAATGACGTAAAAGAGAGAGAAGAAGTACAATGTATGCAGGTACTTGGGAAGATGGACAACTCCGAGTACAAAGAGATCTTGTCTAAAGATGCATTAAAATTCTTAGAAGCTCTCGTCAATAAGTTTGGAGATCGCCGTCATACCCTGCTAAGTGACCGCGACGTAAAACAAGCTCAATATGACGAGGGTGAGTTACCCAATTTTAGAAAAGACACCATTTCCATTCGTCAGAATAAAGAGTGGAAGGTAGCAACACCGCCACCAGAGCTGCTTGATCGCCGCGTAGAAATCACCGGACCTATCGAAAGAAAGATGGTGATCAACGCGCTAAACTCAGGCGCGAAAGTCTTCATGTGCTGCTTTGAAGATGCGTCTTCCCCGACTTGGGCCAATATGGTCGAAGGGCAAATCAACCTAAGAGACGCCAACCTTGGCACCATTAGCCATTTCGATGAGAAGAAGCAGAAGCGTTACCAATTAAACGACGATCCTGCACTGCTGATCGCTCGTCCACGTGGTATTCATTTACCTGAGCAGTCCATTCAATTCAACAATCAGCCTATCGGCGGTTGCTTGATGGACTTCGCCTTGTACTTTTTCCACAACTATCAATCACGAGCACAACAAGGTTTAGGGGTTTACTACTACATTCCCAAGCTTGAGAGCATGGAAGAAGCACAATGGTGGGACGATATTTTCAGCTTCACCGAAAACTATTTCCACGTACCCAAAGGCACCATTCGTGCGACGGTTTTGATCGAAACGCTACCAGCCGTGTTCCAGATGGAAGAGATCTTGTATGCAATGCGCGATCATATCGTAGCGATGAACTGCGGCCGTTGGGATTACATCTTCAGCTATATCAAAACGCTGAAGAACCATAAAGACCGCATCCTGCCAGATCGTCACGGAATCGGCATGGATCAAGAATTCCTCAACGCCTATAGCCAACTGTTGGTGCGCACTTGTCACGCTCGTGGTGCACTGGCAATGGGTGGTATGTCAGCCTTTATTCCAGCGAAAGACCCACAAGAGATGGCGCGTGTAACTGCCAAAGTAATTGAAGACAAACAGAGAGAATCTCAAAACGGACACGATGGCACATGGGTCGCGCACCCTGCACTGGTTGATTTGGCAATGTCGATCTTTGATAAGCACTTAGATGGCAAAGTAAACCAAATGGATTTCCAAAGCCCAGAGCATGTGATCAATGCAGACTCTCTGCTAAAACCTTGTGAAGGCAGCCGCGACGAAGCAGGAGTACGTAAAAATATCCGCATCGCGCTGTATTACATCGAAGCATGGATTCAAGGCTACGGCTGTGTACCTATCTACGGTCTTATGGAAGATGCGGCGACCGCTGAGATATCGAGAGCCAATATTTGGCAATGGATCCACCACGGGGTAACACTCGATGATGGCCAAACCTTTACCAAATCACTATTCCACTCTTGGCTTTACCAAGAGCTAGACACCATAAAACATGAAGTCGGAGACTCGCGCTATGCAGCAGGTCGATTTGAAGAGACAGCTGATCTTTTCTATCAACTTTCTACAGCCGATGAGTTCGCTGCCTTCCTAACTTTACCCAGCTATGGGCTGTTACAAGAGTCCAGTTAGGACTCTTGTACCGAACTGAATCAGTCAATGATGCTCACCAACAAGAGTCATGATTGGCTGACTTAGCTTGGTACACGGCCCCTTGAAAAACTAGGAGATAACATGGGAAGTTTGACTCTACAACAAGCGTTAACCATCATCGATGGAACCTTAAAAGCAGGAAACAAAATCCACACAGAACCTTTGACGGTCGCCGTCTTAGACAGCGGTGGCAAGCTGATTTCTCTGCAACGTCAAGACGGCTCTAGCATGATGCGACCAGACATCGCGATCGCTAAAGCGTGGGGGGCACTCGCACTGGGTTGTTCCTCTAGAAAACTCGCCCAAGATGCTGACAACCGACCAGCATTCATCTCCGCCGTAAACGTGCTCGCACACGGAAACATGGTGCCAGTTCCAGGGGGGCTACTGATTCGAGATAAGGATAAAACGGTACTTGGTGCGATTGGGGTCAGCGGTGACATCTCAGACATCGACGAAAGTTGCGCCATCAACGGCATTGGTTGTGCAGAACTGTTCAGTGACGAGATGCTGCAAGCTTAACTCGCCAATTCGCTGTACTTGAAGTTCTTAAACAAGCACAAAAAAACCGAAGCGATTAAGCTTCGGTTTTTTATTGAATCTAAAGGAAGATCAGAAAAACTACTCGTACGCGCTCAACCATGTTTTCAGAAGTTGGTTGGTGTTCTTCTTCTGACTCGCAGACAATGATTTAACCAGTTTTTTCTGCATTTCGACATGTTCAGTCATCATTTGGTCAATCAGAATAAGACCATCTTTAGTTAACTGGACACTCACGCTGCGTCTGTCTTCTTTGCTGTGTTCACGACTGATCAGCCCTTTGGCTTCTAGCTTATCAAGGCGATTGGTCATCGCGCCAGATGTCAGCATCATGGATCCAATCAGTTCAGATGGCGTCAGTCGGTAAGGCTTCCCAGAACGTCGCAACGTCGCCAGCACATCAAACTCACCCAGCTTCATGTCGTATTTTTTATGAAGCTCGGCAACTTGCGTCTCCATATACTTGGCAATACGCATAATCCGACCCATCATTGCCATAGGCTCAGTATCTAGTTCGGGCTTTTCCTTTGCCCATTGCTCTACTACGCGGTCGATAGCATCCATTTGCAATCTCGCTCCGTTGTTAGTCTGATTACTTCAAACTAGTTTAACATAAAGATACTTTACAACCACTAGTTCTCAGTATACAGTTCACACAATAGTTATCTTAACGTAAAGATATTTTAAATGAACATATTATTAGCAATGATCCCCGCGTTCTTTTGGGGAACAACCTATGCAGTGACGCAATTTACGCTACAGGAGTGGCCACCATTATTATTGGGTGCTTTGCGTGCGTTACCTGCTGGTTTGTTATTGCTAGCAGTAAAACCAACACTGCCTAAAAAAGGCGAGTGGCAAATCATTTTCACACTGGGCCTTATCAATATCGCGACCTTCTTTGGCTTGATCTTCGTGATGGCGCTAACGCTGCCTTCGGCAATCTCTGGCGTGGGCATGATCTCCGTGCCGGTGTTCGCGATGATCTTCCACTGGGTAGTAAAAAAACAGCGCCCGCATCTGATTCAAGCCCTTTCGGGTATTGGCTTGATCACCTTAGCGTGGATACTGTTTAACCCAAGCCAAATTGCTCTGAACCCAATCGGTTTAGGCGCAATGTTTGCCGCAATAATGTGTATTGTCATCGGCAGCAGCATTACCAAGTCACTGGGTAACCGCATGCACTGGTGGAAGGTATTAACATGGCAACTGATTCTGGGCGGTACGATTTTGTCTGTCGCGTCTGGCGTTCATGCATTCATCGATCCGCAGCCTTATATTAACGCTGTCACTCATTTCGATACTCGTAATGCTATGGGACTCGTATGGGTTATTGGGCTAAACACAGCGCTGGGTTACGGCATGTATGTGTGGTTGCTACAGCGTATGTCGGTGGTTGATTTCACCTTCGGTGGCATCGCAAACCCAGTAGCTGGCATCGTGACCGGTATGGTGTTGATGGGTGAATCATTCACTGCAGTACAATACTCACTAATGACCGGCATGATAGTGATGTCACTGCTACCACAACTTATCCTTGCGGTAAGACAATCCAAACAAGTTAAGCCTGTTACGCAGTAGACGCAGCCTCTTAAACGTATTGCTCAAAAACGCGCCTCATTAAGGGCGCGTTTTTTGTTGCTACGCTAACAGCAATAACCCAACAGCCATACTCGTTGAGTTGACCATTCCTTAAGTTAAATTAAACCTCACAAAGAACAATGACTTTACTTTAACTATCTAAAGCGAATTTATTTTCTATAAAATAATCATACTAGAGATTTAATTTCCACAAAAAACTCAAATTAGAGATAAAAAGACAAAACTTTTCTCCGACTACCTTTCTATACTGTGCCACGTCATTAAGGCGCTACAAGCCTATGATTTAAAATAATTATTAATGAGTAGTCACCATGAATTCGAAGTCTCTAACTATCTTGCTTTTTGTCTCTGTTTGCTTAATTTGGGGAACCACTTGGTTCGCTATGGAAGTAGCATTGCATTCTATCCCACCTATTTTTGCTACTGCGTTACGCTTTTTACTTGCAGCACCTCTGCTTGCGGTATTAGCGAAAGTCTTCAACCAACCACTGCTGTTCCCTAAAGGTAAGCGCCAATGGCTGCTTATTGTTGCGCTGATGTATTTCGCGATTCCGTTTACGTTGATGATCTATGGCGAGCAATACATCTCTTCAGGTTTAGCGTCGATCATCTTCGCCAACATGCCTGTGGTTGTGATGCTGATGTCTGGCTTATTCTTAGGTCTACGACTGGCGAAGCACCAGATATTCGGTTTGATTACTGCTGTTGTGAGCCTATGTTTAATCCTTGGCAACGAAATGCAGATGGGTGGCGATGACTACCTAATTGGCACGGTTTGCTTAGGCCTTGCTGTTGCGATTCACGCAGTTATGTATGTGCTGGTTCAAAAGCACTGCAAAGGTATTGAAGTACTAACCTACAACGCCGTACCGAGCCTGATTGCTGCTTTATTCTTATTCGCTGTTTCAGCTGTAGGTGAAAACGTGAATGTTGAATCCTTCACTGGGGATTCAATCTCAGCCGTGGTTTACCTAGGCTTTGTCGCGAGTGTTGGCGGCGTTGTGGCTTACTTCAAATTAGGACAGGTTTCGACACCTTTCCAAGCATCTATCTGCTTCCTAATTTTCCCTGTGGTTGCACTACTGATCTCTTGTTACATCAATGGTGAGGTTCTATCTGAACAGTCACTTGTAATGATGATTCCTCTACTTTGCGGCATCCTGCTAACCAAAGTACCAAAGGGAATCTTCAAGCTGCGTACCGAATTAAAAACCGTAAGAAACTGATCCGCGTGAAACCTATTTTGCGGATTAGATATACATATCCCACATAAACAAAAAGCTCCAATATCACTATTGGAGCTTTTTGCTTATTTCATAATATCGAGACCAACATTAGCGCCAGCTAAACATTCGCACTTCGTTGCCCTCTTCAGGTTTCTTAGGAATGTTTAAAGATAGCGCTAGAGAAACCACGGCCATCACTGCACCAATATAGAAAACCGTTGCAGGAGAAGACAACCAAATCACACCAAACACCACTGGAATAACGACCGCTGCAATATGATTGATGGTGAAAGAGACACCAGCAGTTGATGCCATGTCTGCCGGGTCTGCGATTTTCTGGAAGTAAGTTTTGATCGCTAGCGCCAATGCAAAGAACAGGTGATCGATCACGTAAAGTGCCGCCGCCCATTCCGCGCTTTGCACCAAACCATAACCGACAAACACACCAATCAAGCCAACATACTCGAAGATCAACGCTTTACGCTCGCCAACCACACCGATAAATCGACCAATGCGCTTCGCAAACAAGAAGTTAAATAGGTAATTAACCAAGAACAACAATGTGACGTCGGCAGCCGAGTAACCAAACTTCTCTACCATCAAGAAGCCTGCAAACACAGTGAAGATTTGTCTTCTCGCACCGCTCATAAACGTTAGCGCGTAGTAGAGCCAGTAACGCTTTCGCAGCACCAACTTCTTATTCTGTGGCGTTTTGGTCTGAAACTCAGGGAAGCCAAAGGTCATCACCAAAACCAGAATAAAACCAATGCCGCCAGTAATGCCGTACACCCAAGCAAAGTCGAGCTTCAGCTGTTCTAGCATCACCCAGATAGATCCGTAAGTGATTAAGGATGCCAACGCGCCAACGGAGATCATTTTACCCAGCATCTCGGGCGCTTCTTCTTTACTCAACCATTGCAGTGACAGAGACTGCTTCAGCGTTTCAAAATAGTGAAACCCCGTCGACATCAAAACCGTAGTCAGCAACAAGCCTGTGAGTGAAGGGAATAAACCGGTTATCGCCGTGCCCACGGTCAGCATCGCCAGCGATATCAACATAAAGCGTTGCTCTCGAATGAAGGCTAAAACAAACACCACGGTAAACGCTAAGAAGCCTGGGATCTCACGAACACTTTGCAACAAACCAATATCGGCGCCATCAAAGTTCGCTTTCTCAATCACGAAGTTATTAAGCAGAGCCATCCAGCTCGAAAACGCGATAGGGACAACAATCGAAATCAGTAATAAGAAGTTTTGCGGCGTTTTCCAGCTCGCGGTTCTATCGAACATTGACGGACTCCTGTTCGTCTAATTGAGTGAGCACTCGTAAGGTCAACTGCTCAGTATAAGGGTTGATCTTCCAGTGCTCTGGGCTCCAACCTTTTACGAAGCGTTGGAAATCGGACCATGCCACGTAAAACATTGGTCGCCATGCGGCTTCGACTTCATCAAATGAAAGCTGTGGTTGATAGTGCGCTAATGCTTCTTTCAAGTGCTGGAAGTAAGCACCTAGTACTTCTGATTCAAGCTCTGCGCAATCTTGTGGCCTAATCGCGCTGCTCATGAACAAGGCGACATCTTTCATCGCACAGCCGTGACCCACATATTGGAAATCGACCGCAGCCGCGCGTTCGCTTTTCGAATCAAAGCAAAAATTGGCGAGCTTAGCATCACCATGGACTAAGGTTTGATATGGACATTCTTTTAATAAACGGTCGATGTGCTTGGCTTGGTTCTTCAATGGTAAATCAGCCAAGGCATTGAGTTCATCAGGGCGTGTATCTAGATGCCAATAAGTACCGACTTGCCACAATGATGACAACTGCTCTTGATTGATATTGATGTGCTTTGCGTGAAAGTTAGCAAGCCATTTAAGGCAAGCATTACGTTGTTTTTGCTCTTCTCTTGTGTAACTAGATGCCTGATAGTCAGAAGCAGCAAGCACATCAAACTGAGAGATCAACGGGAAGCCAATATCCGCTAAGTCTTGCATCACTATCAGCCACTCATTCTCTTCTAGTTCACATTGCAGCCCAACAGGTACAGGGCAGCGCTCGTCCCATTGTTGGGTGAATGACTGATACCAAGCTGTTTCCACTTGGTAAGAGTGTACCTTTCGTTGGTGAGAGAGTTTGGTATTCCAACCCTTTGGGTGTTCAGCTTTATCTGGCAACGCGACATGTTTAACAATCACACTCTTGAGTTCCGCACTGCTTTCTTGAGAAAAGACTAAGCGAACTAACTCGCCATATCCACCCCATAGGCGTTGAATCACTTGGACATCAAACCCTTCATGACAACCCAGCGAGGTCGCTATTTTTTGATAAAGCTCATTTTGATAAAACTCTTGTTGATAAAGCTCTGGCTGATTTTGACTTGAACCCGCTTCAGGTTGAGCTCGATTATTCGACGATATTGATTGAGACATATTACTCGTTGTTATGCTTTATCGGATAGAAGGTGTGACCACTGTGGCTGCCTATTCATGTAGTGAACCACATAGCTACAAACCGGCACAATTTTGAAGCCCGCTTGTTCAATTTCAGGCAATACCGACTCCATCATCACCTTACCAAAGCCCTTGCCTTGCAGTTCATCAGGAATGCGTGTCGACGTGATATGTAGTACATCTCCGTCCTTTTGATACTTAACGACCGCGAACTGGTTGGGTTCTAACTCTACCGTGATCTGGTTCACTTCTTGATCCCATTTTACTGCCTGCATTCTCAACTCCTGCAAATAATTGATACGACAAACAATAAAAGTTTGAAGTATGAGTTCCTTGTAATAGACTAGCGCAAGTGCATATAAATAAAACTAAGTACTTACAAACACAGCAAATAATTCAGTGCAATCGGCTTAATATAAAATCAGCAATGATAAAAGGCACTCTATAAATCTATGTGAGTACGTCCACTAAATCTAGCACGTAATAACCCCTTGTTAGCAAGTTACCAGTATAACTAACAGACGCATGTTGGCGCATGGAGAACATATAATGAACGCACCCCTGAAGAAGCCTTTGGAGCATAATCAGGCACTTCAAGACCCTCGTAATCGCACCGTTTCCACCATCAATAGCACTGATGCACTGGCCATGATTGAGCACGGCAGTGAGCTGACATTAAATGTCTCGACTCCCGTTGGCACGAAGTTTCTCGCCACCACCAAGTTTATCGGAACGCACAGTGATAACTGTATTGTGGTTGAGGTTCCCGAGGTATCCAATGAAGATCTGAACTTTTTCTTTCAAGAAGGTTTTTGGATGACCGCTCGTGCGTATTCTCTACGAGGTGAAGGCGCGCTTATCCACTTTAGAAGCCAAATTCACCATAAGATTGGTGAACCCTTCCCTATTCTAGTGCTGTCTACACCAAGCACGATGCAAGTGACTCAGCTACGTAAAGAAACACGCTATGAAGTGAATCTGGCTTCAAGAATCATCTTCAACGACCAGCGAGCAAACTGTGAGATACGAGATTTATCGAAAAGTGGTTGTCGTTTCGTTACCTCACCAACCTCTCGTGCGATTCAGATTGCCGATCGAGTGTCTATTGAGATAACCCCTGAGAACTACAACGGACCATTGATTCCGCCATTGCGAGGCATCGTCTGTAATCTGCAGAAATCGACGCACTACGCTCGATACGGTGTTGAATTTGATGATATTGGCCGAGCTAACGCCAAACACCTTTTGGCAAAACTGAAGTTCGATGGCACCAAGCTCTGCTTGCGAAACGGTTAACACCATTTAACACGCAACTTTTACCGAATACCGTAAGCTGACCAAATACAAATAGCTCACTGGCAAACTAAACCTCAACCAACAAAAAAGCCATCGATTCTAGAATCGATGGCTTTTGCGTTTTGGCTGTTTGTTTATTTGTTTAGCTATCTAGATATTCAAACTATTTGCGCAGTGCGTTCAGTTTAGCTTGGGCGATACCAAAGATAGTATCAATTGGATAGCTACCCTCATCACTCGCCTCACCAGCGGCTTTGCCTGTGAACAGTTCAATCGCCTCTGTTACATGGTCAATCGCCCAGATATTAAACTCGCCCTTTTCAACCGCTTTCACAATATCGCTACGCAGCATCAGGTTGTGAACATTTGAACGTGGGATGATCACCCCTTGTTCGTTTGAACGCCCTTTGATTTCACACACATCAAAGAAACCTTCAATTTTCTCGTTCACACCACCAATTGGCTGAGACTCACCAAACTGGTTCATCGAGCCTGTAATTGCGATATCTTGACGGTTTGGTTGCTTAGAGAACGCTGATACAACCGCACAGAACTCGGCCATACTCGCACTGTCACCATCGACGCCACCATACGATTGCTCGAAGGTGATGTTAGTGGTGAGCGGGACTTTGGCTGTCTTACCAAATACGGAAGAAAGGTAAGCCGACAAGATCATCACGCCTTTTGAGTGAATGCTGCCACCTAGGTCTACGTTTCTTTCAATATCAATCACTTCACCATCGCCGTAAGCCGTGGTGGCAGTAATTCGGTTTGGCGCACCGAACATGTGATCGGTGGTGCTTAATACAGACAGAGCATTCACTTGCCCAACCGCCTGACCATCAACATGGATCAGTGTTGTGCCGTTGGTAAACGTCTCCATCACACTGTCTTGCAGTCGTCCGACACGCATCTGTTGGTTAGATAACGCTTGGTCGACGTGTGTTGCTCGAATCAGGTTCGACTTTGAACCTCTCGCCACGTAGTTTGACTCACGAAGCAGATTAGCAATGTGTGCCGAGTGCAGAGACAATTTACCTTGGTCACCCGCCTGACGAGAGCTGTGCTCAATGATGCGAGCGATCGCTTTACGGTCACAATGCAGCATGTTGTTGTCGTGCACGATACTCGAAATAAAGCGCGCGTAGTGCATTTCAGAATCGGGAGTACGCTTCATCTCATCTTCAAAATCGGCCGTCACACGGAACAATTCACCAAACTCTGCATCGTAGTGTTGCAGCAGTTGGTAAGTTCGGTAGTCGCCAAACAGGATGATCTTGACGTCCAATGGAATCGGCTCTGGATCAAGCGATACCGCGCCCGTTAAGGTCACCTCTTTCTCTAATGAAGTGAAGCTCAATTGACGTGAACGCAGCGCTCGTTTCAAGCCTTCCCAAACGTACGGCTGCTCAAGTACCTTCACCGCATCCATCAGCAATACGCCACCGTTAGCTCTGTGTAAGCTACCTGCACGAATCAATGAGAAGTCTGTAAAGACAGTGCCCTTGAACGTTGCCGTTTCTACATAGCCAAACAGAGAGTGATAATTTGGATTCTCTTCCACCACGATCGGCAGAGTCTCCTCCTTTTGGCTCACAATCACGTTAACCTTGTAGCGACGCGGCATTTTCTTATCCAAAGAAGCGGTTGCAACTTCGGCTTGCTCAGTGCTCTCTTCTAAGAAGATGTCAGCGTTGTCGACAATGTCTTTACGCAGTGCCGTTAGGTACTTTTTAATGTCTGGATATTGGCTGTAATCCTTCTTCAATTGCTTGATGAAGTGCGTGATCACGTCTCGCGCCGTATCATCATTCAGTTTTTGAATTTTCTCAGTGTACGTTTCTTCAAGTTCCGTCAACTCACGAGAAATGGTTCGCAGACCGACTTCCAATCCATCAATGGTTTTATCGAACTGGTCTTGCTCTTCCGGCGAAAGCAGATCAAAGCTCTCTTCGGTATGAAGATCATCACCATTCATGGCCACAAACTGGTAATCACCCTGAGTGGTGATCGTCAGGTTAATGCCCTTGTCTTTCGCTTCTTGGCTAATGCTTTCTAACGCGGCTTGTTGCTTAGCTGCTAATTGGTTTTTAAGCCTGTCAGCACGGCTAAAGTACATCTCGTTATCAAATGCTAGAGGCATACCTTTCAGCAGTTTACGCATCAATTTTTCAATATCTTGCTTTAAGCTGCTGCCAACGCCACGAGGCAATTTCAGTACCTTAGGTGTACGAATATCTTCGAAATTCGCGATATAACACCAATCAAAAAGCTCCTGCACTTCTTGAGGGTGACGGTTCAGATAGCGCAAGATCATGGTGCGTTTACCCAGACCATTTCGCCCTATCGCATAAATGTTGTAACCCTTTTCCTTGATTGACATCGCGAACTCAACGGCCTTTTGTGCACGTTCTTGCCCGACGATTTCGTCAATTGGAGCCAGTTCTTTGGTCGACTTACATGGTAGCTTATCGAGTTCCGCTACCTTATACAGCTGTTCTGTATTGAGTCTTTGCATCGCCATCGCCGCCTCCTTAGTCCTTCATTACTTGGGTGTAGATAAAATCAGTGTAGATGTAATTTCCTATAAATTTAGTGACTTACGCAACATCGCTGTTCAACTGAGCAAATAACGCACAATTTGAGCCATTTTTAAGAATAACCGGCCACTTTATTTACCAACTTAACATGTGAATGATTTTAGTTTGCATTTGATAATAAATATCATTAACATTTTCAGATATTATAAATTGAGGATGTGGATATGGAAATTGAACGATGCTGGATGCACTACCTAAAAGCTGAACAGTTAATGGAACAAGGTCACTGGCCAGAAGCACAGCGCCTGTATGGTGATGTTCTAACGTCTCTTCCTCACCACATCCAAGATGCTGCATACCAAAGCGACATCAAGCCCTGCCAATTTGCCTGTCTACTTGCAGGGCTTAGAGACGCAAGTGTCGCTCAATCAGAGATTTTCAACCGTTTAGGCCATCATCAGCAAGCCTTCGACACCTTGAATCAGTCTTACGCACTGATGCAATTTATCTCTCTCGAAAGCACAGAACTGATCCAACGCACCTATTCACTGCTGGAAAAACAGAGTGAAGATCTACTCAATCACTTGATCGCTTTTTGCAGTACTCAACGCAGTTCGTATTGGATGCTCGAACTAGAACAAATTCAACGTGCTCATCACCATTTTGGGCAACTTAAAACCACGTCAGAAGTGAAATCTTCACCTAATGTCTTAAATTGATAAGGATATATCATGTCGGACCGGGCCATTCTTAAAGTCAATAACCTCTCCGTTAGCTTCACAACCAATGATGGAATCATTGATGCGGTAAAAAAGGTTAACTTTACCCTTAATTCTAGCGAAACCTTGGCCATTGTTGGTGAATCAGGTTCAGGTAAATCAGTCTCTTCTAACGCACTCATGCGTTTGCTCCCTGATAACGCCATCATTGATGCTCAATCTGAAATAGAATTTGAGGGGCAATCAATACTTGGCAAGACTGAACGAGAAATGCAGTCGATTCGTGGCGACAGAATCGGTATGATCTTTCAGGAACCGATGACCTCTCTCAACCCATACCTGCGCGTGGGCACACAAGTGGCTGAAGCCATTATGTGCCACCGCAATGTATCGAAATCAAAAGCAAAACAGCGTGTGCTAGAGCTCTTCAATCTTGTGCATTTACCAATGCCAGAACAGGCTTACAACAAGTATCCGCATGAGTTTTCAGGCGGTCAGTTGCAGCGCATCATGATTGCAATGGCTTTGATCAACGAGCCCGATATTTTGATTGCCGACGAACCCACCACCGCATTGGATGTGACCGTACAAGCGGAAGTGCTTTCTCTTATCAAAGAAATCCAAAACAAAATGGGCATGGCAATTTTGTTCATCACCCATGACCTTGGCGTCGTGAAACATTTTGCCGACCGTGTTTTGGTGATGTGCAAAGGTGAGCTAGTTGAAGAAGGGATGACTCAAGCCTTATTCGAGAATCCAAGACACGATTACACACGCATGCTGATTAACTCGATTCCTAAAGGCGCTAAGGTTCCTGTTGAGGCGTCAGCCCCAGAGCTATTGTCTGCTGACGATATCCGAGTTCAGTTCTTGGTTAAATCACATTTCATCAAGAGTAAAAGTCAGTACTTCGAAGCCGTAAAAGGCATTTCGTTGAATCTTAAACAAGGCGAAACGCTAGGCATTGTGGGTGAATCAGGGTCAGGTAAATCGACCCTTGGACGTGCATTAATCGGCTTGCTGCCAAGTACCGGACGTATTGTTTACAAAGGCCAAGACGTTAGCTTATTAAATGATAAAGAGCCTCACAAGCTCAAGAAAGATGTCCAAATGGTGTTCCAAGATCCTTATGGTTCTTTATCACCACGCATGACAGTTGGGGAAATCATCACCGAAGGCTTAACGGTGCATCAACCTCATCTATCCAAGCAAGAACGTTTAGAAAGAGCGCGCAAAGCATTGATTGAAGTTCGCTTAGAGCCGAATTCAATAAACCGTTATCCACATGAGTTCTCTGGCGGACAAAGACAACGTATCGCGATTGCTCGCGCACTGATTCTAGAACCTTCTTTCATTTTGCTGGATGAACCGACTTCAGCACTCGATCGCTCAGTACAACTGACCGTGATTGACCTGCTAAAAGACATTCAAGCCAAGCACAATATCGGCTTCCTGTTCATCAGCCACGATCTCTCGGTAGTGAAAGCACTGTCGGATCGTGTATTGGTGATGCAGAAGGGTGAAGTGATGGAAGAAGGGTCTGCAGAAGATATTTTCAACAACCCGAAAAATGACTACACCAAGAAGTTAATCGCAGCGTCATTCGCATTCGACTTAGAAAATAAATCGAAAAAAAATGCGGCGTAACGGGAACTAATCAACATTAACAGCGTCTTATAATTACATTCTGAATAATCTCCTAATGGATTGAAATCTAGAATGGATATAGCAAAACTGGTTTGGCCGCCAAAAGAGAAATGTCGCATGGATGCGACATTTTTCGTTTCTGAAGGGAAATAATGTGTCTTTGACTGTAACTCCCTATGATTCAATCATTTCACAACTAACGATACAGAGACTTGGTCGACTCTCTGACGATTAAATCTATCGGTGGTAGTCGTGCTTCATGCCTCTCACCTGAAAGTAAGTTCAAAATCGACTGAGCACACACCTCTCCAATCTCTTCAATTGGCTGCCTTAATGTTGTTAACGCAGGTGTGAAATACTTAGACGTTGGCAAGTCATCAAACCCAATCACTGACACATCTTCTGGCACTTTGTAGCCGTGATCATGGAGCGCCTTAATCGCGCCGTAAGCCGTTTGATCATTGGCAGCAAACAGGGCTGAGAAGTGAATCTTAGATTCAATTAATTCCACGGTTTTCTCATAGCCAGTTTCACTACTGAAATCCCCTTGCTTGACGAGCTTTGGCATCACCTTAATGCCCGCCTCTTGCAGCGCTTTCTTATAGCCTTCAAAACGATTACCCGCATCTGGTTGACTCGAAAGCCCTTTGATATGGGCGATGTTCACATGCCCTTGTTGTAATAAGTGAAGCGTCGCCATGTAACCGCCTAGCACATTATCGATATTGATTGAACGAACGTTGTCTTCAGCGAAATCATAACCGACCGCGACAATCGGGATGTCTTGCGCGTACTTGGCAATATCCTCTTTGGTGATGCTGCCTGTTACGATGATCATTCCATCGACATTGCTCTTAGCCAGATACTCTAAGGCGTGTATCTCGAGCTTTTTTTGCCAATGCCCGGTTGCTATCACTAACGAATAACCTTGAGCGATCAGTGTTTTCTCCATGTCATTGAGAATACGGCTGGTATAAGGGCTGTCAGGGTGTTGCACCAATACACCAATGGTGAGCGAGCGTCGGTTGGTGTTTTCTTGCATTTGGAAGTTAGGTTTGTAGCCCGTGTCTTTAATGGCTTGCTCAATGTTTTGGCTTTTATCATCCGACACATAAGTGGTTCGATTAAGGAAGCGAGACACGGTGCTGGGAGAAACGCCAGCTAGCCTCGCTACATCGTATACGGTGGTTTTTTTAGTTTTAGTGCGCATCTCGATACCCTAATCCAGTGACATTTGGGGAGCCCTAGAGCTCCCCATCAGTTTCAACTCAACATTGCTCAATGTTGAAACCCATACTATTTAATTAATATAAGTAGGCGAAAATCATCCCCGGTCGGAAGTAGCGACCTGCGGTGTATTTCAACCCAGTGCTCAATAACCATTTATGAAGAACCATAGCTTGCTCCGCTGAGATTTCGCCTTGCAGCATACTAACAAATTTATCACTGTCTTTAGTCAGCTCAGGATTAACCCGACCGTCAGACAGCACACAGTTTTGCAACTTAAGTGCATTAATCCACTTTTTCGCATCATTTTGTGACAATTTAAAAGACTCTGAAAGATCTTTCTCATCAAATGAGACTGAACAATTGAACCCTTCTGGTGCGGCAAATGGAATCTTTGAATAGTCATACAGCGCGGTGTACACAGTATCCATCAATGTTTCTGCTTGCTGGTTTTTACCTGCCAGACTCAACGCCGTTGCGACACTAAACTGCACACCAATCCACACATCTTGAGCCTGAAATGCCTCATGCGGCGAACCATCGGCCAACGTCATATTCGCAACCCCAAGCTTAGGGCTGTTAATTTCGAAGTTATGCTTATAAACATAGTCTAGTGCGCGTTGGATGTTCTCTTGCGGGAAAATACCTTCTAAACCGATGAGCTTTAGGTAGCTGTCAGCCAATAAAGCATCGCCAAAGCTGTTGTCTGAATCAGGTACTAAATCTAAGTAGTCTTGTGTAAAGGCTTGAGGCGCGGTCTCGCTCAATAAGCGCTTCTTAGATACTCTTTGAGACACCTTGCTGATGCTGATTGAAGTATCTGTTTCATTGAGATAGGTATTGAGCGTGTTCTTATCGGCAATCGCATCGCCCGTCAAAGTTAGGCCTAAGGTTTCCAGAGCTTGGTAGCCTTCACCCGTTAGATGCTTGGCTTGAACTGGCGTCACGAAGAAGTGGTAGTAACCCTCTTTGTCATCCCACAAGCTTTGCTCAACCGTGGCTAACGCCTTTTTAGAACGTGTTAAGTAACCGCTAGCTCGCTCGCTTTCACCCATCAATTGTGCAAGTTCGCTCGCGGCTTGCAGGCCAGCAACCCACAGGCTCGCACAATAAATAGAGATGCCGTGAGAAGCTAGGTTATCAAAGGTATCGTCTGTGCCTCGGGTTAGTGGTAAATCGTCACCCTCAGCGATCAAATTCGATAAGAAATCGATGCTTTCAGTTACCGCTTGCCAGCACTCATTAACCACAGAGAGATCTTGGGTGTTTTGATAATGGCGGTACACCATCAGAATGTATTTCGGCGCTAAGTCCTTCCATTCCTTAACATTATGCCAGCTATACGCGTCAGGCTGAATGTCGAACGGGCTACCCAAATCGTGGATTACTGCACCTCGAATCGCACGCACACCTTGGTACTTTTCATCAATCAATTCGGCATTCGGGGTCGCTTCATATTCCCAGTAACGGCGCTGAGTGAAGTCTTCAGCCAAAATCGCTTTTGAGAACTCTTTCATTACGCAGCCATCAAGCTCCGGCAGCAAGTAAAGCAGTGAAAATGAGCCGTAAAAATACACATCCAGAGAGTTAAAGAATGGGTAATCAACACACTCTTTCACTAGGAACTTATCTTCTTTATCCCATACCGTAGATTCGGCTAAAAACGATAGTGAGTTCATCGCCATCGTCGCATAGCGCAGCGCTGATTCAGGCTGTGATATTTTGCTTTGAGCTTGCTCTAGGAAAGCGATCTGTTGCTCAATAATCTTCTGCTCAATCACCTCAAGCTTTGGCAAAACATCTTGTAACATCGGTAAGGCAGGCTTTGCTTGTGGGTAGAATTGCGTGTAAGCCTTGTCTGAGTGCCAGCCATTGAGCATAACTTTACTGTGTGCCATCACCTGTGCGAAACGCAGGTCAACGGATTCGCCCGGCTCCAACTCAACCTGAACCACGACCAATGCACTCAATGCTTCGCGCCCAGTGTAGATCCCAGTTTGGAATTCTGTATTAGTACGGCCTGTTTTCAGTGCGAACTCGGTTTGCTGGGTCACTTTCGAAGTATAAAGCGTTGGCTTAACAGACACCGATACCTTGCCAGATTTAGTCAAACGGTTTTCGGCTTGAACACCAAACACC
Organism: Vibrio sp. 10N.222.52.C3; assembly: GCF_041474195.1. Lineage (NCBI taxonomy): Bacteria > Pseudomonadati > Pseudomonadota > Gammaproteobacteria > Vibrionales > Vibrionaceae > Vibrio > Vibrio sp. 10N.222.52.C3. The sequence continues at coordinate 35,472 of NZ_JBFRTQ010000018.1, forward strand.
ACCTCACCCTCAATGTCACTTTGATAAGGGGACTGACTAGTGAGCTGAACACCAGTAAAACTGTGGCTTTCATCATTGACCTTCACCGCTTTATGCTGCTGAGCAATCGGGTTTTGAGATAAGGTACACGCCGAATCTTGAATCCCATCACGACCTTTTCGGTAGGTTGAACCAATCAAGTTTTGTAGCGGCTGAGCAAGCGTAATCACGCGTGGTTGCGATGAATTATTGGTTAATTCGAAGTGATTCCAGTGCATCGGTAAAGAGCAAAGGCGTTTGTTCTCTTTAACGATCGGAGAGACTACCTTACGCTTTATATTAATATCGTCGAAGCTATTGTATTTATATTCAGCCAGTGGATATAAAGCTTGGTATTCTATATCCCTGCCATTAACGCTATCTATATCACAGCTATTGAGACTATCCATATCATTATTATCACCCGCAGTGAGTGATAATAATCTCGTTGTATCATTTATTAATAAACCATTAAAGAAATCTAAGGCTACATATAATTGACAAATAGTTGAACCTGAATCTTCTTCAATCAACAATTGACTCTTATTTGAAAATTCAACGTTCCATTTTGTAAAGTTAGTTTTATTTTCTTGGTAGAATCGACCATTTTTTAATGCTGTTTGAATGAGACTAATCGCATTCGACATTTCTCTACTTTCAATCTTTTTGCCATCAAACAAAGCAGGATAGAAGTTCAGGTGAACGCTTAGCTCTTGTTCATTAAGAACTTGCAGCGTGTCGATGGTTGGCACATTCATCACTGACGCATAAAAATCATTAAAATTAATAACTTGCTCTGAACAATCGACAAAGATTCCCGGAATAAAGCTGAAGTTAGGCGTGTTGCCGTTTGGTGTGAGTGTAAATGTGTTACCAATTCCACCGACTGCCATACCGGTATTTTCTGGTGTAGTCGAAATTGGCGTGTACCAAGGTTGAATAAATTCAACTGCATCACCTTTTTTACACAAGTGTTCTGAATTTCCTGAGTAGCTCGTATATGGAATTTTATTATTCATTTTAAAACCGCCATTGAATATTTTTTCTTCTTGTTAATATCTTTTAAAAATGGAGACATCAACATGTTTAAAATTATAAATGAAAAATTTGGAAATATTGACTCTGTCACATTAATAAACCACCAACATGGTATAGAACTTCAAATAATCAATGGATTTGGTGCTGTTATTAATAAATATATCGTAAATAACAGTCCATTCTCTTTTATTTGTGGTTATCAGAATTATGATGAACTGATCAACCAACATCCGTTCTTTTCCCGCAGTGCTAAATTATTCCCTTTTCCAAACCGTTTAAACTTAGGTCGTTACAGTTTCGATAACCAAAACCATCAACTCCCAGCTAATTTTCCTTGGTCTGATCACGCCGTACACGGCCTGCTCTACAACCAACCTTTTTCAATCACAAACAGCGTAGCCACTGAAGAATCTGCCAGTGTGACGTTGCAGTATCAAACGTCGTCTTTGCATCCTGCTTTCCCGTTTGCGTTCAACCTTGAAGTCACCTTAACTATCGACATCACGGGTAGGCTCTCTTTCTCAACGACCGTCTCTAATCTGGGTGATTCAGCCTTCCCATTCGGTGATGCTTGGCACCCTTATTTTTCACTCGGCACTGAGCTAGCACAATGTGGACTCGCTATGTCGCCTTGCTCTGAGGTCATACACGAAAACGACCTACCCAATGGTGAAAAGCACGCTTTTGACCGTTTGTCTTTGGACGATTCACTCACCGATCAAAGCTTAAATCATTGCTTTGAATTTGATTCCAAGACAACCAATCAACTTGCGTTTACGCGCTCAGATTCGTCTGCCGCAATTCGCTACCAACAAGATGAAAGCTACCCATTCGTTCAGCTTTACACGCCAACTAGCGAGCAAAGTATTGCAATAGAACCAATGACTTGCCCAGCGGATGCATTCAATAACCAGATTGGCTTATTAACGCTTAGCCCGAACCAATCTCAAACCTTTACTTGGCAATGCCAAGCCACCTATCAGCCAACATAAAGAAAGCAAACTAAAGCAACTGCTGTATGCGAAATCAGCCCCCAGAGAACGCATTGCTAACGAAACAACTGCAACGAAAGAAGCAAACTAAAGAAGCAATAAAGGGCGCATAAAGCGCCCTTCTCTTTGTTAACCTAAAATCACCTCGATGGTGAGCTCACCAGAGGTAAATACTGGCGCTTTATTACCTGAAATCAGGTCACCATTTACCTTCATTTCAACCACACCCTTACACACGTTATTCGGGTTAGTGACATGAATATGATAAGTCGCACCACGGAACTGACGACGGACTTTGAACTCAGGCCACTCAGCCGGAATACATGGGTCCACCAGCAAGCCATCCACTTCAGGGCGAACACCCAGAATCCATTGCGTACCCGCAACGTATGTCCAAGATGAAGTACCTGAAAGCCATGCATTTCGGCCTAAACCAAACTGCTTATGTTCATCACCCAAAATGTTTTGTGGGTAGCAGTATGGTTCAGATTCAAAGGTATCAATGTCGTCGTTCTTAGAAGCAGGATTAATCTGACGGTAGTACTCGTAAGCACGTTCGCCGTTACCCATTTTCGCTTCTGCGATCATCACCCAAGGGTTGGAATGCAGGAATATACCGCCGTTCTCTTTTGCACCCGGTGGGTAAGTTGAAACACCACCTAGCTGCGGATCAAAGCCGTTGTAACCAGGAGTTGAAAGCTTGATGCCATTGGTGGTGTTTAGTTTGTTGTAAACCGAATCTAGCGCTTGCGTTGCACGTTCTTGAGTCGCGAAACCAGAGATTACAGGCCAGCTTTGGCCGTTGGTGTAGATCTGCCCTTGCTCGTTTTTATGAGAGCCAATTGGCAAACCTTGCTCATCAAAGTAACGAACAAACCATTCGCCATCCCAGCCGCACTCATTGACTGTGCTCTGCATCTGTTGGTACTGATCGTTAAACTTAGCTGTCAGTTGCACTTCGCCACGCAGCTCACACAAGTCCAACATATCGAGCAGTGCTTTGCCGTACATGTTAGCCACCATCATCGATTCTGCACCGGTTGGCAGGTTCACCGTGTCATTCCAGTCAGCGAAACCTAACAGCGGTAGGCCGTGCTCACCAGTATTGGTATAAGTAAATTCAATCGCGCGGCACAGGTGGTTCCAAACCGTTCCCGTTTCAACTGGATTGCCCGCTTTGTCTTTTTGATAGAACGGGATCTCTTTATTCAAGAAGTCTGCATTGCCGGTTTCTTTCACATATTGCGTCACCGCGTAGATGATCCACAGGTGATCATCGCCGTAATAATCAGGGCGATCTTCCTCTTCACGTGAGTCACCCGCGTTCGCTTCCATCGTTGATGGGAAGAACTGGTGCATCGCAGAACCGTTGGTGTTTTGCACAGATAACAGACGCTCAATGAACTCACGCGCTTCTTCTGGCATGTGAGTAATTACGCCTAACGTATCTTGCGAAGAATCACGGAAACCAATACCACGAGCGCCATAGCCAAGCTGATACAGAGACAGGTAACGAGACCAGTTTTTGGTTGTGTGGCATTGACGTGGGTTGTGTACGTTAAGCATCGAGTTCATCTCAGGGTCTGGCGTTTCAACCTGAACCGCTTGCAAGTATGTGTCCCAGTGCTCAGCCAGTTCAGCGAATGCCGAATCCACCACTTGGTGGTCTCGATATTTAGCTAACAAAGGCAATGCAGCTTCTAGGCTCTCTTCTTGTACAATTTGTACAACCGTACGCTCTGTCTGCTCTGGAGATAACCAACCCAAACGCAGATTAAGTGCACCAATGTTATCGCCACGTAGACATTCAGTATTGCCAAGCTCGTCGTTTTCTAACGCTTGCGGCGCAGCCCATGTACCGTAGCCAAACTGACCTAGGAATGATTGGCGGTCACCATCAAAGGACGTCGCAGGACGATCAGCAGTCATCAAGTTCACCGCGTAATCACGCTTCATAAAGGCATACTGCTCAAGCACGGTATGACCCGATTCTTGCTGGTGTGCTTTCAGTGTCATGGTTTGTGGAACCCAATCCGCATTCAATAGCTGCTTAAGCGCATCGAAGTGCGTGAATTCATACACCGGTACCACATCAACGTGCAGCGCTTTGTCTGAAATGTTGGTGACTTTGATGTCTTGCAGCAATACTTGGTCTGCTTTTGGTACGAAGAAGGTCGCTTCACAACGCACACCAAACGCTTCTGCAATGATGGTGGTGTAAGACAGGCCTGTATGGTTTTCAAACTTATCTAGCGGCTTCAGAGTCGGAGTGTAGAAGGGTGAGAACACCTCTACATTACCCGCTTCGTCACGCACCTTGAGGTACATGGTCGAACCTTTGAAATCTGAGTTTGGCAGTTGTGCGATGTACTTGGTGATACGGTTCAGTGCCGGGTCGCCCTTACACAACAACACACCGCCATTGCTATCGACAATGCCACCAAAATCTAATGTGCCAACATAGTTACACCATTTAATCGGTGTACATGGCGTGGTTGCTACGTATTCTTTGTTTTTATCGTCAAAATATCCGAATTTCATCATCACTATCCCTAGCCCCTCCCAAATCAGGAGGAGCCAAAACAATTTGTCGTAAGTAGGTTGGTATCAGCTCGTTAGCTGACTTAAATTGACTGGCTAGCTCGTAATTGACTAGCTCGCTAGCGAATTCTCACTCAGTGCATCGAATAGGTGGAAAGCATCCAGATCCAAGTAAAGCGTCAGCTCTTTCACATCCACTTCAGCAGCTTGGGTCTCAACCATCAGCGGTTGACCGCCGATTTCTGTTTTCAGAAGAATGCTCGCACCTAGCAGTTCCTTGTCTTTGATTTTCACAGGGAATGGCAACACACGATCGTGGTCAACTTGCTCAGCACGTAGGTGAATATCTGTTGGACGAACACCAAAGTGAAGCGCGAGATTTTTAGACGCCAGAGACTTAAAACGCTCCGGAAGTGGGATATGAACATCACCAAGTTCAACGAAGTATTCACCTTCTTTTTCAATCAGTTTCGCTTCCAACATATTCATTGACGGGTTACCAATGAATTGCGCGACAAACTTGTTAGCTGGGCGTTGGAACACCTCAGTTGGTGTGCCCACTTGAGCAACATAACCGTCTTTTAGGATCACAATGCGATCCGCCAGTGTCATCGCTTCGATTTGATCGTGAGTTACGTAGATGGTGGTGGTTTTAAGCTCACGGTGTAGGTGTTTGATCTCTTCACGCATCACGCCACGCAGTTTTGCATCTAGGTTAGATAGCGGCTCATCAAACAAGAACACTTTCGGCGTACGTACCATCGCTCGGCCCATGGCTACACGCTGACGCTGACCACCAGAAAGCTCTTTTGGCTTACGGTTTAGTAGTGGATCAAGCTCTAGCATTTTTGCAGCTTTGCGTACTTCTACGTCAATCTCTGCCTTTGGCATGCCCTTCAGTTTTAGAGCGAAAGCGATGTTCTCGTAAACCGTCATGTGTGGGTACAGTGCGTAGCTTTGGAATACCATTGCTAAGTCACGGTCTTTGGCGTCAACCTTGTTCATCACTTTGCCACCAACTACGATGTCGCCAGAGCTGATGCTTTCTAGGCCTGCAAGCATACGAAGTGTAGTCGACTTACCACAGCCAGATGGGCCAAGGAAAACCACAAATTCACCGTCTTCTACCGTAAAATCAAACTCTTTAACCACTTCAACATCACCGAATGATTTCTTGATGTTTTTGAATTCTACTTTAGCCATTATCTGTTCTCCTCAGCGCGCTCTTGAAGCATGTTTCGGTACGCAATTGCGCTCTGTTTCAGTGTTCTTTCTTGGGTGGTGTAATCAACATGGACGATGCCAAAGCGTTGGCAGTAGCCGAATGCCCACTCAAAGTTATCCATCAGGCTCCACGCAAAGTAACCATCGACTTTCACACCTGATTCAACTGCGTTGTGCACCGCTTCGATGTGGCCTTGGAAGTAACGAACACGTTGGTCATCCATCACTTGTCCGTTAACACGCTCGTCGTTACCTGCTGCACCATTCTCTGTGATGTAGATAGGCGGCATGTTTTCGTAGCGAGCATCCAGTCTTACCAATAAATCAGTTAAACCTTGTGGGTTGATTTCCCAGCCGATGTAAGTGTGTTCTGCGTCAGTCTGTTTTACTGATTCAATGTCGCCATTCTCATTGAAGCGAGCGACATTGCGTGTGTAGTAGTTGATACCGATGTAATCAACCGGTGCACTGATGATGTCTAGATCGCCTTCTAAAATCATCGGCATGTTCATCGCTTGACGGTCGACCACTGGCTGTGGGTATTCACCTTTCAGTACAGGGTCGATGAACCAGTGGTAGTTCTCTGCTTCACAGTAGTCTGCAGCGCCTTGATCTTGCGGTGTCAGTGGGTAAGCCGGAGTCGCATTAAATACCACACCATGCTTAGCATGAGGCGCATTCTTACGAAGAATCGGCATCGCCAAACCATGACCTAGCATTAAGTGGTGAGAGGCTAAGAAGCCTTCTTTTTCCCCCTTGATACCCGGAGCATGCTCGCCCCAACGGTAGCCTAGGAATGCAGACACAAACGGTTCGTTCAGCGTTGTGTAAACATCAATCTTGTCGCCAAAGTAGTTACTCACCACTTCTGCGTATTCTGCAAACTTGTAAGACGTTTCACGGTTTAACCAGCCGCCTTTGTCTTCAAGGTATTGCGGTAGATCCCAGTGATAAAGTGTCACGAACACCTTCATTCCACGGGCATGACATTCATCGATGATCTGCTCGTAAAACTCTAGGCCTTGCTGATTCACGACACCGTCTTGCGGCAAGATACGTGGCCATGCAATTGACAGGCGGTAAGCATCAACGCCTAAGCTTTGAATCATCTCGATATCTTGTTGCCACAAGTGGTAGTGGTCGCACGCCACATCACCACTGTCGCCGTTATCTACCTTACCTGGCGTCTTACAAAACGTGTCCCAGATAGACGGTGTACGACCGCCCTCTTCAACGCCGCCTTCAATTTGGTATGAAGATGTCGCGACACCGAATACAAATTCCTTACTGCGTAACTTTGAATCACTTGGAAGTTGAAATTTATTCATTGTTATAACCCTTAAACCTAACCTTTAACTGCGCCGGACGTTAAACCACTGATCATCTGTTTCGATGCGAACAGGTATGTAATCACGAGTGGTAAAATAGAAATGGTGGTACCTAGCATTACCGCGCCCCATGGCGTATTCGGAATACCTTGAACACTTCGTAGTGCCTGTGTGATGACGTAATTGTCTGGGTTGTTCAGCACCACAAGAGGCTGCATAAACATATTCCAGAAGAAGACGAACTGCACGATAGCAAGTGTTGCTAATGCTGGCTTCATCAGTGGCAGTACCACACTCCAGTACGTTCTGAACTGACCTGCACCATCCAACTTCGCTGCTTCTAACAGCTCTTTAGGAATCGATGCAATCACGTGCTGACGCATCAAGAAGATACCAAACGGCGTGGTTGTGAACGGTAGCCATACCGCCATGTGGTTATCCAACAAGCCTAAGAATTTCACGATCATGAAGTAAGGGATCAGGCTAAGCACTGGCGGAATCGCCATTGAGCCAACCAACATGCCAAACAACACGTTCTTACCGCGAAACTTAAACACAGCAAACGCGTAACCACCCATGCTACAAAACAGCAGCGAGATGGTTGTGCCCAAGAAAGCCACGTAAATCGAGTTAAACATCGCTTTCCAAAACGGCATGATTTCTAGCAGTTTTGCGTAGTTCACCATTAGGCTGTCGCCAATCGCAAAGCTGATGCCCGAGCCGAAGATCTCCGAGCGGTCACGTGTTGAAAGCAGTGCTGACCACACAAACGGGAACACCGTAATGATTGCGGAAACAATCAGTAATATGCCGAGCATGACCATCAAGATCTTAGTCATGATGTACATGGTGCGTTCGCTTGGCATTAGGCCACTTAATGGTGAGGTATTTGTCTTAATTGATGTCGACATCTTAATGTTCCCCTAAGCCTTTCTTACCGAAGAGTAAAAATTGAACCAATGTACAAGTCGCGATGAGTGCAAACAATAACCACGAGATAGCAGATGCTGTGCCCATTTCTAGCCATTCCCAACCCACTTTGTAGAGGTACATCGAGATAGTTAAACCAGATTGGCCAGTACCGCCTGTACCACGTGTTAATACGAACGGTTCTTCAAACATTTGCAGGTTACCGATGATGGTCATCGTGATAGCAAAGAAGATGAATGGACGAATCATTGGTAGTGAAATGTTCCAGAAGCGGCGGAAGGCATTGGCACCATCCATACGCGCGGCTTCTAAGATGTCTTTAGGAATCGTCATTAAACCCGTGGTGTAAAGGACGATGTTAAAACCGGTGTATTTCCAGAAAACCATGATTGCGATAGACGGCTTCACCATAGTGGCATCGTCTAACCAACGGATGGGTTGGAAATCGTTAACCCAAGCGAATGCCCAACCAAACAGCGTGCTATCGGCCAGAGCCATCAGAGTTTGGTTAATAATTCCTGAGTTAGGAGAGTACATATTGAAGAAAATCAGTGACGCTGCGACCGTTGATGTAATGAACGGTAAAAAGTACGCCGATGTTAGCCAGTGACGCATACGGTCACCCATTGAAACCAACATGTAAGCCACTGGAATAGCGACTAAGTGCTGAGCCACGCCCGAAGTGATCGCTAGCCAAAGCGTGTTCTTCAATGAACGCCATAGCCATGGGTCCGTTAAAGCAATGTGATAGTTCTCAAAACCAACGAACTCCATCGCATCCATGCCTCTTACCGGGTTCCACTCGTGGAACGACAGGTAAACAGAGAACAACAGCGGGAAGATCCCAAATACAGAAAAAATGATCAGAAACGGCAGAAGAAATCCATACGGTGTAAGCGCTTTCAAATTTTGACGAGAAAAAAGGCTTTTGTCCGCAGGTTCTATCGTTGTGCTCGCTGTATGATTCATAGTAACGACCTCTTAAAAAGGAAGCGCGTTATCCACGCTTCCTCACTTACTTAAAGTAAAAACAAATTAAAGATTACGCGTGCGACGCTTGATTAGACGCTCTGCCTCTTTAAGCGCAGTCTTGATGTCTTTACCTTCATCAAGTACTTCCATCAATGCGTTCTCTAATATAATAGAACGTGCAACGTGGTCGCCTTGAGCTGGAGATACTGGTTTGATGTTTTGCGCCACTTCAGCAAAAAGAAGACGGGCTTTTTGTCCACCTAGGAACTCCATCTCTTCTTGGAAAAGCTCATCGTCATACGTTGTGATGTTCGCTGGGAAAGCAGCAATCGTTTCGAAGTGCTTAAGCTGTACTTCACGATCCGTCGTCATGTATTCAATAAGCGCCCAAGCTTCATCTGGGTTGTCTGATTGAGTTGGAATTGAAAGGAATGAACCACCCCAGCTGCCGTAGATACCATCAGGTAGGTTTTCTACTGCCCACTTGCCTTTAGTTTCAGGCGCAATCCAGTTGTTTAAGTGACCAAGAAGCCAAGCGCCAGAAAGTTGAGTTGCAAATGTTCCGTTGCGGAAGCCTTCGTACCATTCGTTAGACCAAGCCAAAATGCGTCCGTCTAAGCCTTTGTCGCGAATCTCTTTTGCTACTTCAAAAGCGTGAACAAAACGCTCTGATGTCACCACTGGATTGCCATCTTTATCGAAGTACAGACCTTCACCTTCAGGAACGGTCGTGAAGATAATCGCTTGTGCCACGTCGGCTGCCGAAGCGATAAGTTGTACGTTTTGCTCTTTCAGTTTTTCACCAGCAGCGATGTATGAATCCCAATCTTTGATTGCTTCTTCTACATCAATGCCCGCTTTTTCGAATACGTCGGTACGGTAGTACATAACACCTGGACCTAGGTCGACAGGGATACCATACATATCGCCGTCAGCGCCTTTGCCTTGTGCCCATGCGTAAGGTGCGAATCGTTCTTCGTATTTATCTGCACCGTAGTTTTCAGACAGGTTAACTAGGCCGCCAGATCCAACAAATGGACCAATTTTCTCAACGTCGACAACAATCACATCACCGGCACCAGAACCCGTTGCAAGGTTCGTTGTGAGTTTCGTGTGGTGGTCACCGTGGTTGTTCATAAGGTAATCAACTTTGATACCCGTTTCCTTTTCGAAATCAGGCAGTAATACCTTTAGGCTGCTATCGAAATCAGGGAAACCGTCGAAGCGAATTTCTTTGTCTGCTGCATTTACAGCTGTTGTACCTAATCCTAAAGCAACCGCGCATGAAAGCGCTAAGGTCTTAAATTTCATGTTCTATCCTTAATATTTTTATAGGGTAACTGGTAAATCCGATACCGAGTTTCTAGTGACCAACGTCGGCAGCAATTTAAAGTTCACGTCATGTTTTATTTTTTTTAGCTTCTGTAGAGTGAGCTGTACTGCTTCAACGCTCATCTCTTCAATAGGGAAATTAATGGTGGTCAAACTAGGGGTCAGATAGCGCGCGAAGATGGTGTTATCGAAGCCCACCAGTGATACATCTTTAGGAACAGATAGTCCCTCTTGATGCAACACCTCGAAGGCGCCAAATGCCATGTGGTCATTCGAAGCAAATACTGCTGTGAAATGACACTTACGATTAATCAGCTTCTTCATAGCACTGATGCCCGTATCTTCAGTAAAGCCCGCTTCCGAGACTAATGCTTCATCGTATGGCACACCCGCCTCTTCCAATGCCTTTCGATACCCCTGCAAACGCCCCCTAGCATCTGCTTTATCTAAAGGCCCGGTAATACACGCGATATCTGTATGTCCCTTTTGCAAAAGATATTGAGTAGCGAGTAGCCCCCCGACTTCGTTATCAATATCAATGCAACTCATCGCCATTTCTGGGATGAAGCGGTTAATTAAAACCACAGGGGTCCCCTGTTCTTCCAATTCAATTAAATAATCATCACTGAGCAGTTGAGTATGAAGAATCAAAGCATCAACACGACGCCCCAACAGAAACTCCACAGACTCACGTTGCCCTTGCTCAGTATTCGAACCCGCTGTAACCACAGCGTGGTAACCAAAGCGGCGTAGGTTTTCTTCTATGCAATGCAAAATGCCTGAATAGAAAGAACCGCCAAGTTCTGGAACAACAACACCCACACTACCAGTACGACTTGAAGCCAAGGCTTGAGCGATAGAGTTCGGGCGATAACCCAATTCTTTGATCGCTTTTTCAACCTTTAATTTCTTGTCATGACTGACTCTGCTAGTGCCATTAATAACCCTAGACACTGTCGCCTGAGACACACCTGCATGTTCTGATACGTGTTTAATTGTTGCCACTCGAACCTCGATACTTCATTAGCTTGTAACCGCTTACAAAACGATTATTAAAGAAAGGCGTCTTGGTTGAAGTGAGTGTCATCACACTAAACTTGGAGGTAAAAAGGCTGGATTTGGAAATCTTGAAAGCGCTTACAGATTCACTTCACGCCATGAAACTGTTTCATGAGATTCTTGCTCACCTTATCAAAACAGCGAGCGGTTACTTGCTGCCAGGGTGAAAGTAAGAACGCTTAAACTCCATTTATCAAAAAGTACTATTCGGTGATGAACCTGCAACAGGCGGTAATATACAGAGCAATATTGACCTCATTATTTCAGTGGTCATGCAAAATTGTATGGGAACATTTCATAGGTACTTCGAATTCGCTTTGCAGAACCCGAAACTTGAAACAACAACGCCCAGCAAAGGCTGGGCGTGAAACAGTAGAGAGCTTAGAGTCGCCTCTAAATCTTGTTTTCTGATTGCTCGGCGAGCTTAAACTCTTGAGTTAGTGAGAATTGCTGCTGCGACATGGTTTCAAGCTGTTGACCATGAGAAAACAAAACCTGAGATCGTTGTGAGTTATCTTCAGCCAAGATGTGTATCTGGCTGATATTTTGAGTGACTTGAGAGGCAACCACTTGATGCTCTGTCGTCGCGGTCGCAATTTGATGACTTCTTTGCTCTACTTCGTTGAGAAGATCAGACACCGTCGATATCGAGTGATTCACTTCGCCCGTTTGCTCAACACATTGAACCATCCCCACCACACATTGATTGATTTGTTCAACCGCCAGTTTAGAGCTAGTTTGCAACTGCTCGATCTTGTTGTGTATCTCTTGCGTCGAGGCATTGGTTTTCGCTGCTAACACTCGAACCTCATCCGCAACCACAGAGAAACCACGCCCTTGCTCTCCAGCTCGCGCCGCTTCTATTGCCGCATTCAACGCCAGTAGATTAGTTTGCTCAGAGATCCCAGATATCACATCCAAAATGGAGCCAATGCTGGCGCTTTCACTTTCAAGCTGACCAATGGTCGCCGTTGATTCCGCCAGCTTATTTTCTAGGCTGCCCATCAATTCGACGCTTTTATCCATGGTCTTTTGCCCATCACTGGAACTGGATACCGCGTCGGTCACTAGCGTTAGAGTTTGGTTGGCCGCCTGAGTGATTTCCGTCACTGAGCACTCAATTTGTTCCATCGCTGTCGCTACCATCACCGTTTGATTGGTTTGTTCTTGCATCGCTTCACTCAGAGAACGACTGGTGCTTTGGTTCTCTAGGGACGCCTCTTTTAAGCACGTCGACGAATAACGCATGTTCTCAATCATTTGAGTCAGATGACTGATCACTAAGTTGACCTTGTCGCTCACTGAGCCGAACTCATTATTGGCTTGATACTGCACCATCGCGCTCAAGTCTTTTTTGGCGACTTGGTCTAGTGCACTTTGCAGTAATTTACTTGGCTTGCGAATCCCTTTAGCGATGTTCAGCCCGATTAGCAGCGCAATAATAACCGACCCAATAGCAATGATGGCCTGCATCAACAGTGCTTGATGAGAGAAGTCCATCGACTCGTGATATAAACGTTTAGCCGTGTCTTCCGCGTACATAGAAAGCTCATCAAAATGGCTTAACTGCACATCAATGAGCTGTTCGACCTCCACTCTTTGCAGAGCAAGGCTCTCATGTAGCTTCACGGTTTCCATATGCGTTGACACAGATCCTTGCGCTGAAAATACATGTGAAGCGAGCAGTGATAAAGACTGTTTACTGCGGCGTAGCAAAGATGAGTCCAGATTATCCAAGTCTGATACAGCTTGTTCGAATCGCTCTTTACGGCTTTGTAGGCGACGCTCAACACCACGAACCTCCGATGAAGTTTGCAGAGAGAAAGCTTCATTCGCTTCTGCTGCAATCAAACTCAACTGAACCAACAAGGCTTCTACCGCTTTTTGCGTGTTGCCCGAACTCGTACTCGCCAATTGATTAACCAAGGTGTTATTGAGTTGTCCTACCACAGATTGAAATTGTTCCTGATCCATCGAACCGAGATCTTTACTATCCAAATAAGAGACGTATAAGTTTAAGGACTGTTCTATCTTATTGATGGTGGCAACGCCCGCTTCTTCAATATTTTGGAGCATGGGTTCAAGTGGTGAGCCCGATTCAGCCTTGCCATCAAACCAATTTAACTGCTGCTGATATCGCTCGATATTACTCAAAACGGTTTGTTTCAGCGGTTCGAGCTCATCAATGTAGTTGGCGGATAAATAGGGAGTAGTGCTGCGATTAATATCCAAAAAACGGATGGTGAGCGTGGAGGATTGGAGCATTAAAGGAGTGGCTTGTTGAGTGATGGTTTCGATGTGTGAGGTTATGTTCTTGTTGCTGCTAATACTCAACCATGCGCTACCAAGCATGATCACGATCAGCGTGAAGAAACCTAAATAAACTCGAGACACGATGGAAGAAAGTCTCATCGTTATTCCTTGATCTAGTGGCGAAAAAAAGGGCACAAAAATGTGCCCAAGAATGGAGTTAATTGAAACGTGCCCTAATCAATCTGCCTTTAGGGCTAAAATGGACAGTATTACGTGCTCTTAACAAGCATAGATATTTGAAAGCATGGCTCCTTGAAAATATGCCGAATTCAAAGAGCAGCGCTTTCTATACCTGTGATTACCACCAAGCTTCAAACATTGCGCCGAACGACAATGTATCAACACTGGTTGTCTTCACTGTGTTGCCTTTCGTTTCTACATCACCCACGGTTGTGTAGAAGCGAAGCATTGGACGACTCCAAGGTAAGCCACCTAAAGATACGTTTTGAGACAAAGTGACTTTCCACGCGTTCTCTTCACCGTCATCATCGTAATCAACCATGCCGTAGCCAGCTTCTAACCATGTAGAGTGAACATCATCCCATTGGTACTGTGGACGAACGATACCCGCGTATTCAGTATTCTCACGATCTAAGTCTGAGCCAGAGTTGTCTTTGTAAGACACTAAGTAATCAATGATGAACTGTTCAGATGCAGCGTAGCTACCCTCAACACTTGCATAAAAAGTCTGGTAATCACCTTTAAGGTCATATACCGATGAATCGGCACCGTCACCGTACTTAACAACCAACTTGTTAGACTCACCCAAGCCTAATGTTGCACCTACTAGGTAGGCCGTTTCATCACTGACTTTTTGTCCTTGAGTCACGACAGGCTGCATTGAATCTGTCACTGGATCGTATACGTACTCAGTCGTCGTAGACGTATCCGCTTCGCTCGATGCAAAACCGTAGTTCGCGTAAAAATCCAGATTACCAATACCTGCGTCAATACTGTGTAGCTTCGCTGTCACGGCGTATCGGCCATTGTCATTTACGAGGCCGCCTTTCACTTGGCCAACAAAGCCCATATCTAGCTTAGCGCCGCCGAAATCTAGGTTGTTAAAGCCAGCGCCTTGACCATCGTGTGTCATCCAGAAGTAATCGTTCAAACCTTGTTGCGGACGTTGATGGAAGTCGCGACCAGCCCACATATAAAGTTCTGGTTGGCTTTCAAATACGTTAGTTACACCTGCGTACATTTTTTTCATACTCAGGCCGCCGTCGTCAGCCCAAGCGTCTGCTTCCCAGTGGTCAGCCATGAATACGATGTCCCAAATCGCACCATTGTCAGCTTGGAAAAGCTTAGCTAGCTGAACCTCACCACCATTAGCTTCGTTACCCAAACGACCGACAGAACGACCTGTTGTACCGATGTCTACGTAACGCTCATCACCGCTCTTGTAGTGAGCGCCGTAACGAGCATAACCAGAGAAGACGATACCGTCTGGCACAGTTGTTTCTGAAGTTAGAACCGCTTGTTGCTGATCATCAACATACTTGATGTCCCCAACTTGAGATTCCAACTCTTGGATTCGTTGCTCGAGAGCAGCAAGATCCGTTTCTGCAGCAAAAGAAGAGAGTGAAGCAAGCGAAGCCGCCACTGCGACCGTTATTGGCAAAAGCTTAAATTTTTGCATTGTAATTCCCTATTATTTTTTTGAGTTTTCATCGAACAGGGAAATATTAAGCAATGAAAGCGTTGAAAAGTTGGTCGCTGTTCACACTGATAAATTAGGTCGAGAGCCATGAAACTTTTAGAAAAGTCATACCCAAAACTATTAATTTAATATCAGAAACTTAGGAAAGGAAACGCGTAAAATATCAGCTTGAAATCGCTTTCATTTCATCAGTAATGGTGGCGGCTATCACGTAAAAGGGTGCCGAAAAGCAAAGAGAACGAGGTGTGAATTTGATTGGTTTTCATATATATGAAAAACCTCAAAATCTAAGGCAGATTTTGAGGCTTTTTGGTCTGAGTTAAATACCCAATTATCTAAAATCAAGTATTCGCTAAAATGAATCTAGGGACTCTATTCCCATATTGAACAGGGTAAATGCGTAGATATCAGCAGTGAGATCGATAGCTTTACTCAGCGGCATACCTGCCCCATGCCCTGCATTGACGTCAATACGGATCATCACGGGCGCGCCGCCTTCATGCTTATCTTGCAGCTCTGCAATGAACTTATAAGAGTGTGCGGGCACCACGCGGTCATCATGATCCGCGGTCGTGACCAAAGTTGCTGGGTAGTCGACACCGCGCACAACGTTATGAACCGGAGAGTAACCAAGCAGGTATTCGAACATCTCTTTGTTTTGCGCGGAGGTACCATAGTCGTACGCCCAACCTTCGCCAGACGTAAAGGTATGGTAACGCAACATATCTAGCACCCCAACAGCAGGCAGAGCCACTTGGAAAAGCTCCGGCCTCTGTGTCATACACGTACCCACCAGCAATCCACCGTTAGAGCCGCCACGAATCGCCAACTTGTCACTACTAGTATAGTTCTCGGCGATTAAGAACTCTGCTGCAGCGATAAAGTCATCAAACACATTCTGCTTTTGCTGCTGAGTACCCGCTTTATGCCACGCCTTACCGTACTCACCGCCGCCTCTCAGGTTGGGAACTGCGTACACGCCACCTAATTCCAACCAACTGCCCACCGTCCCCGAGAAAGAAGGCGTTAGGCTGACATTAAAGCCGCCATAGGCGTACAACATGGTTGGGTTATTACCGTCCAGTTTTAGTCCCTTCTTATAAGAGATAAGCATCGGAACCTGAGTGCCATCTTTTGAGGTATAAAAGACCTGTTTAGACTCAAACTTATCCGATTCAAACGGTGACTCAGAGCGCTGATAAACTTCTGAACTGCCCGACTCAATATCAAAAGAGAAAATGGTTGGCGGCGTAACATAGTTGGTAAAGGTGTAATAAAGCTGAGTTTGCTCTTTCTTACCACCTAAGCCACTGGCCGTTCCCAACCCAGGTAAATGGATTTCACGAACTAGGTTGCCTTGGTAATCCAGCTGCTCAATTTTCGACACCACATCCACCATG
Organism: Vibrio sp. 10N.222.52.C3; assembly: GCF_041474195.1. Classification (NCBI taxonomy): domain Bacteria; kingdom Pseudomonadati; phylum Pseudomonadota; class Gammaproteobacteria; order Vibrionales; family Vibrionaceae; genus Vibrio; species Vibrio sp. 10N.222.52.C3. Next base: position 52,279 of record NZ_JBFRTQ010000018.1, read on the forward strand.
TAGTGGGCAAACAAGTATCCGCCGCCAGTACTGATGTCTAATGGCTGTGGCTTTTCTGAGATGATATCTCGCCACTGCTCAGTGCCGCTATCAAAGCTCACAACCTTGCCGTTCGGCGCATTAAGATTGGTGTACAGAATGAAGTTCTCACCTTGGTTATCGATGAGATACGTATCGCTATCCACATGATCAATCAGTGTGTTCAAAGACTGCTCTGATGATTTTAAATCGATATAGAACAGTCGATTACCTGATGTCGACTCCTTGCCGAGGATGATCAAGTATCGATCGTCTTCGGTGGTGTAACCGGATACATAGCGGTGCTGCTCGGCGTTATTCTCACCAAAAACCACTTTGTCGTTGGCTTGCTCTGTACCCAACTCATGGAAGTAAAGTTTGTGCTGTTCGGTACGTGCAGAAAGCTGGCTGCCGTCAGGCTTGTCGTAGCTAGAGTAATAAAAGCCACGATTACCCAACCAAGAAATGCCGGTAAATTTGGCGTCAGTGATTTCGGCTTCAAGCTGCTGTTTAGTCTCGGTATCAATCACAAAGATCTTACGCCAGTCGCTACCACCCTCTGAAATACTGTACGCCACTAGGCTGTAATCTTTAGAAAACGACACCGAACCTAGTGATGTGGTGCCATCTTCCGAGAAAGTGTTCGGATCTAGGAAAATTTCTTCTTGTTGCCCTTCTTTGTGACGATAGAGAATACTGTGATTCTGCAGGCCATCGTTCTTATAGAAATAGGTGTACTCACCTCGAACAAACGGCTGCGAGCTCTTTTTGTAGTCTTGCGCTTTCGCTAATCGCTCTCGCAGGTCATCGCGATACGGAATTTGAGCAAGGTAATCGAACGTGACTTCATTTTGGCTCGCCACCCACTGCGCGGTTTCGTCGCTTCTGTCGTCTTCTAACCAGCGATAAGGGTCTTCAACTATGTGATCAAAATAGTCATCGCTGACGATCTGTTTGTTGGTGATTGGATATTGATACTCTTTTAAATAGCTCATCGTGATCCTTATTAAAAATAGTGAGAAATCGTCAAGTAGCGCGTTCTGATATGTTCAATCAATAACTTAATCTTGTTTGGTGGCTGGCGAGTAAAAGGGTACACCGCATAAATTCCCAACTTTTTGCCTACCAAATCAGGGAAGATATCCACCAGCTGACCATTGCGAATGTCGTGATAAACCAGACAACGTGGTACGTACGCCACACCATGCCCACCCAGCGCCGCTTTTCTTAACGCGGTCGCATTGTCAGTCGAAAAAGAGCCCGCAACACGCACGATATATTTGTCATTGTCGGTACAGCCATCTTTACTATGCAGAAACTGCCATTCGCTAGCACCCGTTGTTTGATAGGCGTATTGCAAGCAATTGTGCTGCACTAAATCTTTAGGCAGCATCGGCTTACCGTTCTTAGCAATATAAGACGGCGAAGCGCACACCACCCATTGTGAATCCAATATATGACGAGCAATGAGGCTTGAATCTTCCAAGTAGCCGGTTCGAATCACCAAATCGAGACCATCCTCAACCAAGTCGACAAAGCGATTATTCAGAGACATATCGACCGTTAAACCTGGGTGCATATTACAAAACTCGGCCACAGCGTCTGCGAGAATCAAATCTCCGGAGATAGTAGGCACTGACATTTTGATATGACCACTGACATTTTCACCAAAGCCTGAAACTGCGTCCATAGCCTCTTGAGCTGCCTGCTTCACATTTTTGGCCCCGTGTAACATTGCCTTGCCCGCCTCAGTCAAGGTCAATTTACGCGTGGTTCGATATAATAATTGCACGCCAATCTCTTCCTCTAAACGCGCAATTCTTTTACTAACTACCGAATTTGTAAGGTTATTTTGCTCTGCCACCTTACTGAAGCTGCCTAGTTCTACCACCTGTGAAAACAGGATCAAATCGTCTGCTCGCATCTGATTATGCCAATTTTGGAATTAATTATTTTCATTATTTCCCTATATCAATAAAAAATAAAGGGGTAAATTCACGCCAAATTAACAAAACAATTACAAAAACAGTCATTCCAATTACAAGATTCGCCTAAAGAAGGTTCCCGTTTAGAGGCCAAAGCGATTCAAATAATGACAAACCATAACGTGATCTTTACTTCAAACATGAACGTTTGAAAACAGTACGAGGAAGTACCCATGAGTGAAACTCTACTAGCCCTATTGGCATTTTCACCAATAGTTGTTGCAGCGATTCTGCTGGTTGGCCTTAACTGGCCTGCAAAAAAAGCGATGCCTGTGGCATTTGCCTTAACCGTTGCTATCGCCCTACTTGCTTGGGACATGTCTGGCACTCGCGTGCTGGCTTCTGTATTCCAAGGCTTCGGCATTACAGTGTCGGTTCTCTGGATTGTGTTCGGCGCCATCTTCTTATTAAACACTTTGAAACACACCGGAGCTATCACCACCATCCGCAACGGATTCACTGATATATCCGCTGACCGTCGTGTTCAAGCAATCATCATTGCTTGGTGTTTCGGTTCATTCATTGAGGGCGCATCTGGCTTCGGCACACCAGCTGCCATCGCTGCACCACTGCTGGTTGCTATCGGCTTCCCTGCGCTGGCTGCGGTACTGATGGGCATGATGATCCAATCTACGCCAGTATCATTCGGCGCGGTTGGTACACCTATCATCGTTGGTGTGAACAAAGGATTGGACACGCACAACATCGGTGAAAGCCTGATTGCTCATGGCTCAACATGGGATGCTTATCTACAACAAATCACGTCAAGCGTTGCGCTAATTCATGCTTCTGTTGGTGTGATGATGCCTGTATTGATGGCAATGATGCTGACTCGCTTCTTCGGTAAGAACAAAAGCTGGACTGAAGGTTTAGATATCCTGCCGTTCGCACTGTTCGCAGGTGCTGCTTTCACTATTCCTTACGCACTAACAGGTGTTTTCCTAGGCGCTGAATTCCCATCACTGATTGGTGGTTTGGTTGGCCTTGCGATTGTGGTTACTGCAGCAAAACGTGGCTTCCTCGTACCAAAATCAAAATGGGATTTTGAGAGCGAAGACAAGTGGCCTGCAGAATGGCTAGGTTCTCTGAAAATCGACCTTGACGACAACAATCAAGGCCATAAGAAGATGAGCATGGCGATGGCATGGGCACCATACGTGCTGCTAGCGGTGACCTTGGTTGCGAGCCGCGTGAGCCCTGAATTCAAAGGCCTACTGAAGAGCGTTAGCCTATCGTTCAGCAACATCCTTGGTGAAACCGGTGTGAGCACTGCGATTCAGCCTCTGTATCTACCGGGCGGTATCTTGGTCTTCGTCGCGCTGGTTGCTGTTCTCATGCAATCTCGCAGCGCAACGCCACTGGCTAAAGCCTTCGGTGAATCGAGCAAGACTCTGATTGGCGCAGGCTTTGTGTTGGTGTTCACCATCCCAATGGTTCGTATCTTCATTAACTCTGGTGTGAACGGCGCAGATTTAGCAAGTATGCCCGTAACCACGGCAAACTTCGCAGCTGACCTCGTTGGTAGCGCATTCCCAGCATTGAGTGCAACGGTTGGTGCGTTAGGTGCCTTCATTGCAGGTTCGAACACAGTTTCAAACATGATGTTCAGCCAGTTCCAATTCGAAGTAGCGCAGACTCTGACTATCTCTAGTGCGGTGGTTGTTGCTCTACAAGCCGTTGGTGCAGCAGCAGGTAACATGATTGCGATTCACAACGTGGTAGCGGCATCAGCAACTGTTGGCTTGCTAGGACGCGAAGGTGCAACCCTACGTAAGACAATCATTCCAACGTTCTACTACTTGGTGATGACAGGCATCATCGGCCTAGTGGTTATCTACGGATTCAAAATGACCGACGCACTTATGTAAACCATAAGTCGTTCAAAAGCACTTGGCGTTAATACTCAATTCCCCGACAGCGACACCGTCTAATAAGACAGTTGATGAGTTCCGGGATGGATACTAGAGCACATCAACACCCATGGGTATTAACGCCATTTTCCCGAATTAAAGCAGCCCAAACCAAGCTCTCAAAGAAGAGCAACATCCCAAGAATTTAGGACTGAAATTATGATCATATCCGCATCGACTGATTACCGCGCCGCAGCAAAAGCGAAATTACCACCGTTTCTTTTCCACTACATTGATGGTGGCTCTTACGGAGAACATACCCTACGTCGCAACACGGCTGACCTAGCTGAGATTGCGCTAAAACAACGCGTACTCAACGACATGTCGGACCTAAATTTGAAAACCGAACTATTTGGCGAGAAGCTAGCGATGCCAATCGCACTGGCGCCTGTTGGTTTAACGGGTATGTACGCAAGACGCGGTGAAGTACAAGCAGCAAAAGCCGCCGACAACAAAGGCATCCCTTTTACCATGTCGACCGTGTCGGTATGTCCGATTGAAGAAGTTGCACCTAAGATTGAACGCCCAATGTGGTTCCAACTTTACGTGTTAAAAGACCGTGGCTTCATGAAGAACGTTCTTGAACGCGCTAAAGCCGCTGGCGTCACAACACTGGTCTTCACCGTGGATATGCCCGTACCCGGCGCTCGCTACCGTGACATGCACTCAGGAATGAGTGGTCCAAATGCAGCAGTACGCCGCGTATTCCAATCTATGCGTCATCCTAGCTGGGCAGTTGATGTCGGCTTACTGGGTAAACCACACGACCTAGGCAACATATCTACTTATCGTGGTTCTCCTACCAAGCTGGAAGACTACATCGGTTGGTTAGGTGATAACTTCGACCCGTCGATTTCATGGAAAGATCTAGAGTGGATTCGTGATTTCTGGGACGGTCCAATGGTCATCAAGGGCATTCTTGATGAAGAAGATGCAAAGGATGCGGTGAGATTTGGCGCAGACGGCATTGTGGTTTCAAACCACGGCGGCCGCCAGCTTGACGGCGTTCTATCAAGTGCCAAAGCGCTGCCTTCGATTGCTGATGCAGTTAAAGGCGACACCAAAATTCTGGTCGACTCTGGCATTCGTACTGGCTTGGATGTGGTTCGCATGATGGCATTGGGCGCAGACTGCACCTTGCTTGGCCGTTCTTTCGTTTACGCATTAGCAGCGCAAGGACAAGCCGGCGTTGAGAATCTACTCGACCTTTACGACAAAGAGATGCGCGTTGCGATGACATTAACAGGCGCGAGGACAATCAAAGACTTAACTCGTGAATCTTTGGTGGGGTTAGATTAAATCTCCACGATTCAGACTCATGCTTTGGTCTACTTAGGCTGAAGTTCAATCGGTGTCACAGCAATTCCACTACCGTTGTGACACCGTTTAAGCACTGGAAAATAAAATAAAAAGCTAGGGCGTGTTGATCTTTCGAGCTGATTTTTGCAGCGAGTTGCTGGGTATTTATACAAGGCAGAGGCGTCGATGTGTAGCTAGCCTACATGAGAAGCCGATAACGTAGTAGAAATGATCAGCAAACGCTGCCCGAAGGGTTCGAGCTGGGCGCCCCCGCAAAAAGCGTTTTACTCTTTGTTGAGGGGGATTTGCTTAGAGTGACTAGGCTACTTCCCCTTCGCCGCGATTAAAACGCTTTTATCTCGAACAAAATTTAACCGCGAAAGTTCAACACGCCCTGAACAGTGCCAAATAAGAAGCACAAGGAAGCAAAGATGGAGACAAACACATCCCATGAGCGAGTAATAGACGCACAAGCTTATCAGCAGCTTGAAGCGATACTGGCTCAAAAAATAGAAACAGAACGCATTGTCACGCAAGAAGCAAAGCGATTGGCTTACGGCACCGATGCGAGTTTCTATCGCTTGGTGCCGAAAATGGTTCTAAGGCTCAAGAACTTAGACGAAGTCATATTCACCATTCAAAGCTGTCGCGAACTCGGTATTCATTTTACCTTTCGCGCCGCGGGCACCAGCCTTTCAGGGCAAGCGGTTTCAGACTCGGTACTCATCACACTGACCGACGACTGGCGTGGCCATGAAATTGTCGACAACGGCAATCAAATCATTCTTCAGCCCGGTGTAATTGGCGCAGATGCCAACAAATACCTCGCCCCTTTCCAACGTAAAATCGGCCCAGACCCAGCCTCTATCAACACCTGTAAAATTGGCGGTATTGCCGCGAACAACGCCAGCGGTATGTGTTGTGGTACTGCGCAAAACTCCTATCGCACCGTCGAGAGCATGAAAATCGTATTGAGTGATGGTTCCCTGCTTGATACGGCAGATAACGCCAGCGTTGAAGCTTTCAAGCAATCACACAAAACGTTGTTTGAAGGCATTATTGATTTACACAGACAGACTAGCTCAAATCAAGAACTGGCAGACAGAATCCGCCACAAGTACCGTCTTAAAAACACCACCGGCTACGCGCTCAATGCATTGGTCGATTACCACGACCCAATTGAGATCATAAAACACCTGATGATTGGCTCAGAAGGCACACTAGGTTTCATTGCTGAGATTACCTATAACACGGTTATCGAACATCCAAACAAAGCCTCGACTCTGTTGGTGTTTGCTGACATAGAACAAGCCAGTAAAGCTGTGACTACGCTATCTAAAACTCCGGTTGCTGCTGTTGAGTTAATGGATGGCAGGGCGCTACGTTCTGTCGCGGATAAACCGGGTATGCCTGCGTTTATGCCAAACCTAGATTTAGAAGCGGCGGCTATTTTGGTGGAATCACACGCCAGCTCCCAGCAGGACTTAGATTTACAATGTAAATCAATTTTGGATGCATTGGCTGATTACACGATTGTTGAATCGGTCCCTTTTACGTCCGACCCAAAGACTGTTGCAACCCTGTGGGGCATTCGAAAAGGCATGTTCCCTGCCGTTGGTGCGGTTCGTGAAGTCGGCACAACCGTTATCATCGAAGACGTGGCTTTCCCTGTCGAAAACCTCGCTAACAGCATTAGAGAGCTGCAAGAACTGTTCGACAAATACGACTACAGCGAAGCGATCATTTTTGGTCACGCCCTCGAAGGCAACCTGCACTTTGTATTTACTCAAGGCTTCGACAGCCAAACAGAAATCGATCGCTACGGCGGTTTCATGGATGACGTTGCCGAACTGGTTGCAGTGAAATACCAAGGTTCTCTGAAAGCAGAGCATGGTACTGGCCGCAACATGGCGCCTTATGTGGAATTGGAATGGGGCAAAGATGGCTACGCCTTAATGCAACAGATCAAAGCACTGTTTGACCCAGAAAGACTGCTCAACCCTGGCGTTATTATTAACGACAATCCAAATTCACACATCACAAATTTGAAGCCAATGCCTGCTGCTGATGACCTTGTCGACCGCTGTATCGAATGTGGCTTCTGTGAACCAGTTTGTCCGTCTCGCACACTGACCTTGTCACCTCGCCAACGTATCGTGCTGTACCGTGAGTTACAACGCCGCCGTGCTGCAGGTGAGGAAATAGAAGCAAGCGAACTAGAGAAAACCTTCGAATACCAAGGCATTGATACCTGCGCCGCAACTGGCTTGTGTGCCGAGCGTTGCCCGGTTGGCATTAATACTGGCGACTTGGTGAAGAAGCTTCGTGTTGCCAAGTATGAGAAGTTCACACCAATCGCTAAGTGGACAGCGGATCATTTCTCGACCACCACTAAGCTGACCAAGGCTGGCCTCAAAACCAACCAAGTGGCGAGTAAGGTTCTGGGCGCCAACACGGTCGGCAAGCTTACCAATGGCCTACGCTCAGTGACCAAAGGCGCGACACCGATTTGGATGCCAGAGATGCCGCAATCCAACAATCACTCCCTCACGGCTTCACCAATGACAGCCGAAACATCGAACAACGCGAAGAAAGTGGTTTACCTCCCTTCGTGTGCCAGTCGAACCATGGGGCAACAAAGTGATGCGGGCGACCAACGTCCTCTTACTGAAGTGACCATGTCTTTGCTCAACAAGGCGGGATTTGAGGTGATTCTTCCGAAGAAGCTAGATGACCAATGCTGTGGTATGCCTTACGACAGCAAAGGAATGACCGACTTAGCACAGTCGAAGGCTCAGCAGTTGGAAGAAGTGCTATGGCAAGCCAGTCGTCAGGGTGAATACCCAATATTGATGGATACCAGCCCATGTGCTAAACGCAGTATTGAACAGTTCACCAAGCCATTAGAGGTGTTAGAGCCAACAGGGTTTGTGAATCAATATTTGCTTGAACATCTGACGCTTGAGCCGCTACAAGAAACCGTGATGCTGCATGTCACGTGTAGCTCTCGTCGAATGGGCTTAGAAGGCGCGATGTTAAACCTTGCTAAAGCGTGTACCGAAGAGGTGATTGTTCCAGAGCATATTCAATGTTGTGGTTGGGCAGGTGACAAAGGCTTCACTACACCAGAGCTGAATGAGGCGGCGGTACACCCACTCAAGGAACAAGTGCCGAGCAACTGCACTCGTGGCTTTAGTAACAGCCGAACCTGTGAGATCGGTTTATCACACCACAGTGGCATTCCGTATCAATCAATCTTGTACTTGGTGGACGAAGTGGCGCAGTAGATCCACTCATACTGCGAGCAACGTGCTCTAGCTTAAATCGAGTAGGAGGAGG
>NZ_JBFRTQ010000019.1:0-4415 GCF_041474195.1 Vibrio sp. 10N.222.52.C3
AGTCTTGCAAGGGGAGCCACATTCAAGAAAGCCAAGTCGAAAGACTTGGCTTTTTTTCGTTTGAACAAAAACAAACTCTATTCAATAGACACATCAGCTCAACGCAACTCTTAATCAGTCTCGATAAGTTGAGTTATATCCTTCTAGTACCTTCACTACAGCAGTTGATTCTAAGTTCTATAAAGAACCTCTATTCCAACAGAACCAACTAATCCCAGAAATCCCCTTCCCCACCTTAACTCCGTAAGCCGTCACATCAAAACAAACAGAATTCCATTTCATTACTTTTTTTTCTTCGAAAATTTAATCTCTATCATGTTTTGATATCTTTCTAATATCTGCCATACACGACTTAGATTAAGATTCGATGAACTATACCTAATACTAATTATTGAATCGCTGCGCGGGGAAACATGAAACTAAAAACGCAAGCTTACTTATTATCGGGCATCATCTTGATCGCCCTGCTAGCACTGACCGCTACTGGTTTATGGACATTGAGAGTCGCGAGCAACATGGACAACAAAGCTCGCGTGACCGAGCTATTTAAGAGTGCATACAGCATCCTTACTGAAGTCGAAAAAATGGCGATTGATGGCACTCTAGAAGAAGAGCAAGCTAAGCAACTAGCTACTCGCCTTCTACGTAACAACATCTATAAAGATAATGAATATGTTTACGTAGCCGATGAGAACATGACGTTTGTCGCGACACCATTAGATCCTCAATTACACGGAACCAGCTTTAACGACTTTAAAGATGGCAACGGGAATAGTGTTGGTCAGCTAATCCAAAGAGTACTTGGTAATCGTACTGGGCAGATCATTGAGTACACCTGGACACAAAAACTGCCAGATGGAACGATTGAAGAAAAACTGTCTATAGCAGAGAAAACACCACATTGGGGCTGGGTTGTCGGCACAGGTATCGGGTTCAATGAAGTTAACGCTCGTTTCTGGTCTACCGCTCAATGGCAGCTGTTCCTTTGTGTCGTGATTGCTGGTCTTATTCTATCGAGCCTAATTGTATCTATTAAACGCATGCTAGCGCTTCTTGGTGGCGAACCTAAAGATGTAAGAGAAGCTGTACAAGCCGTAGCACAAGGTCGAATTCAAACCTCTTTCGAAACTCAGGCGACAGACGGCAGTATTTACCACGCCGTACAACAAATGAGTAAGTCACTGGCTGAGTTGGTATCAAACCTGGACGCTTCAATGCTGGCATTAAGGGGAGAACTGCAGCGCGTAGAAGACCGTGCTGGGTCAATTGCTCAACTGACAGAGACCCAACAACAATCAACAGAGATGATCGCGACAGCAATGACCGAAATGGCCTCTTCAGCTAATAATGTCGCTGATTCAGCTAGCGATACCGCGCGCAACACCGATGAGGCCGATAAACAGAGCCAGCATACCCAACGACTCATTCACAACACAGTGGACAACATTCAAGGCCTAGCTGGCCAACTAGGCACAGCAAGCGAAGCGGTCGCTAACCTAGATAACGATGTAAACAACATTGCGAAAGTATTGGATGTGATTGGTGATATAGCGGAGCAAACTAACCTGTTGGCACTTAACGCTGCCATTGAAGCAGCTCGAGCTGGCGAACAAGGTCGTGGATTTGCGGTTGTAGCAGATGAGGTTCGTAACCTTGCAGGCCGAACACAATCGAGCACCAAAGAAATCCAATTAATGATTAACAACCTTCAAGAAGGATCTCGCAACGCAATTCAAACCATGGAAGTTTGTGCCGCGACCAGTGAAAGTACCGTAACAGAGTCTCAAAACGCCTCTGAAGCACTACAACAGATTGTTGTCGCATTAGAGTCCATTTCATCAATGAGTCATCAAATCGCAACTGCGGCCGCTGAGCAGACTCAGGTGAGCGATGATATATCGAAGCGTATTAATATGATCGAAGAGAGCGGTAACCAACTGAGCAATGTCGTAACAGAAAGTCATAGCAGTACCCAAACTCTTGCCTCTCTTTCAAACGAATTAGAAGCTTGGGTTAATAGGTTTGAAGTAAAACACTAAACTCCCTAGAAAATTTTTAAATAAAAAAGCACGTTTTCATACGTGCTTTTTTTATTTCGGCGCCCATTCAGTGTAGTTAACCGTAGTTTTACTATCTTTTAGGGCATGCTAGACCTAGGTTTTTCACCCCAAACGAGCAAAAACAACCCACTAAGTATAGAAAAACATCAAACGATACTTTTTTTGCAATTTAATGTTGACCCAGAACGCGAAAACACGTTTAATACACCTCGTCGCCCGGATAGCTCAGTCGGTAGAGCAGAGGATTGAAAATCCTCGTGTCGGTGGTTCGATTCCGCCTCCGGGCACCACAATTTATTTGTTGGTGTCCTAGACAACAACAGTAAAGCACAAAGAAATATTATGTGCCGACTTAGCTCAGTAGGTAGAGCAACTGACTTGTAATCAGTAGGTCACCAGTTCGACTCCGGTAGTCGGCACCATTTCTTTAAAGCTTTAAGAATAATTCCCCTTTAGTTCAGTTGGTAGAACGGCGGACTGTTAATCCGTATGTCGCAAGTTCAAGTCTTGCAAGGGGAGCCAAGTTAATCATCAAGCATAAGCTTTTTGATTCATGATGCCGACTTAGCTCAGTAGGTAGAGCAACTGACTTGTAATCAGTAGGTCACCAGTTCGATTCCGGTAGTCGGCACCATTCTCTTGATTAGAGACTAAACAATCAATTCCCCTTTAGTTCAGTTGGTAGAACGGCGGACTGTTAATCCGTATGTCGCAAGTTCAAGTCTTGCAAGGGGAGCCAATTAAAAGAAGCCGCATCATTGATGCGGCTTTTTTGCATCTAAAGATCCTAACTTATTAATACAACTACCCTCACCTTTCAAATACCATATTCAATTCAGAAACCAACCGTTTTTATATCCTTCCAAAGCTACAAATCTTCGCTACTTAATGCTCTTCAAAATCTCCCAACAACAAACGACACATTCACGTAAGAGTCAGTCACAGTACGTTGCTACTCATTTTATTGACTAGGAGATCGGTTGAAAAAATCAATACTAAGTTTGGAGGTAAGAAAGCTAAATAACGAATCAAGTAAGCGCTGAAAAGCTCTGTAAGACACTTCAATCCAAATTGATACACAGATTACTCTTTATCAAAACTATCCACTACAATAGCGCCCATAGAGGCTGGCATTGAAATAACAATCACTCTTTTGATCGATACGACGGGATCACTCAATAGAGGTAATTTGTCCAGGCAAGTCAGTACCAAAGTAACGACCAATGCCGTCATAACATAAGCAATCACTATTCTGAAAATAAACACCGGCAACCGAGCAACAACATCTTTTTGAAAGACACTCTCATACGTATAGAAGCCTAAGAACACCGCAGACAGTAAAAATAGCAGCAATAGATTAGCGGTAGGTAAAGTCTCCCCTAACTTCCAAGCCTCTTCAGAAAAAGAAATCGGCACGGCCAAGGCAAAAGATCCCACAAAGATCTGGCTCGCATCTTCAAAGTTAAAACTCAATTTCATAATTCGACCCATTAGGTTTAAGGCTTTATCTAATTCTGAAAAGAATCACAAAACTATCCGCCAATGATTTGGGGGATTTTTATTTCTACTAAGCAAACAGTAGTGACCTTCTAGCTTCATCTTAGTCGCAATAACCAAAACATAGCTTGAACTAACCAGCAAGAAATCAATATGCTCAGAGCAAAACGGTCAACACGACTGATTAATATCGAGTCAACAAACACATCAAAATCGAAGACAGAGTGGTAACCCCTAATATACCAGCACCTAGAACCAAAGAATCTAAATCCGCAGGGTGATAAACGTCACTTCACGAATACGAGGGATGCTCTATTTCTTAGCTTATATACCCCTCAGGCACCACTTGGGAACACACTTAGCGACTCTCACCTTTAAGCTGAATCTAGCCTACTTTCACCCTTTGAAGTACTTAGAACGAGTCGCTCAATACCATCGAGAGTGGTTTAAGCTCAATGCATAACAAGAGACATTAAGTCGACTCATTATGAGCTCTAGCGTTCTTTAGAGAAGCCTCCATGATAGAGCCCTAATTACACGTATCCTATAGATTCACAGATAGAGCAGAAGTCAGATTTCGTAGCCGAAAGGCTGTTAACTAATACTGAGAGCCGCTCACTTAATAAAGGAAACATCTACAGCGCGTATGGCTCGAGTATCTGAATGCTAAACTTAAAGCTATATACGTTTGAAATCATGCTCGAGTCACCTCACAGCTGGAATCAGAAATGATGTAGTCCTAATCATGAGTTGGTTTTGGGAAAAACCTGAGCTAAGAGCTGTGGGCTGCGGGAAAATCTTTTGTGTAAGTTATTCGACTGACGTGCGAAACACTATGATTTATACCAATTAAAGTAA